>JAIVYW010000076.1:0-7091 GCA_048635215.1 Candidatus Atribacteria bacterium | reverse complement strand
CAGATAAAAACGCTGCCGTGGGAGAAAGATGATAGTCAAGAAGAACGGTCAGGTCATTTGTCCTCTTGTCTTCAGGTTCAAATGAGGTCTGTAAAGCAGCAATACGGAGTCCGGGAGAGGGAGCCTTCCAATTGAAAAATCCCAACGGTGAAAAATATATGAGAAGCAGGCATCCAATAATGGCCCACTTCCTCTTATGCTTCATTGCCGCGGCTGAGGCAAGTGCGACGATAAAAAATCCCACTCCGTATACGGTAAAGAAACGCGCCGGCAGAATGAGAAACGGTACACGGAAAAGCGCGTAGCCCAAATGATTGAAGGGAAAGCCAGAAATAAAACTACCTCTTATGAGTTCAAGGACAAGCCAGAACAAAGGCGCAAGAATATATTTTAATTTGGGAAATCTTCTGAGTAGGACAATAAAGAGCAGATTGTAAAGGGCGAGATATGCGGAAAGAAGGATCACAGCAAGCAAAGAAAGGACTATATTCAATCCTCCAAAATAATGTATTGTGTGAGACAACCAGCTGTATAAGAATATGTTCACCACAATGCTTCCAAGAAAGAAATAAACAGGCCTGATCTTATCTGCGGATCTAACAGCAAAGTATATGAAAAGGAATGGGAAGACAGCTTGAACGATCAAGGGGTATTTAATTAAAAGGTTAGGAAAGGAGAAGAGATAAAAGAAAAGAGACAGAATGACCATGGTGTACTGTTTCGTAAATACCATAGCAATGGCTGCTATTATTTTTTTTCCGTATTCAAGACGCGAGGAACGCCGCATACCCACAGCGGTAATTCGTTCATCCTCTCCACCTTCAACCTTGAACCTTTGAACTTTTGAACAATCTTCTACTTTGGTCAATTTATTCCTCTCTCTTCGCTTACGGACCACAAAGGGTACGCTGCATACCAAGCTTCGCATAGGCGAAGCGTTAAAAGTTCGCAAGTTGAAAAGTTCAAAGGTTGGGAATACAAAAAATGTTCCAGTCCGAATTCCTTGCTTTCCTTCTGATCCTCCACATCGTACATCGTTGGAATTGCCTCAAATCCAATCATTCCATTGTCATGGTATTTATGGAACAGTACACTAGGAATATAAGGCCTACTATTTGATTTTCTTAAGAAATTCAAGGGAGGGTTCATTATTCATTATTGAGTTCTTCAAAACATTCGATAATTTCTTTCTTATGCTGAACCAATTTTCATTGGAGGGCTCTAATGCCAATTCAACGCCCTGAAGTACCTCTCCGCCTGCATGACTTTCGGAGATGGGAAGGTACCCGGATTCCAAACACCATTGTCCAAGACGGTCGCCCGAATAGAACCAGTCAAGAAATATCTTCAGTGAAGGCCTCTTCTTTCGACTGTAATTTACATAGAGATTTCCGCCCGAAACAACGGAATAAGGTTTTCCGCCTTTTCCGGCGGGGTAATTGATCCGCCGCCAATTAAAATCGATCTTCTTCTCCATAAATCTTATTGAGACGATGGAAGAAAATATTATTGGGACCTTCTGTGATGTCCAGAGATCCTGAAAGGTATAACCGCTTTTTATCAGCATATGCTTGTTCTTAAAATTATCGCGGATCATGTCCAATGCCTTAACAGCGGCCGGAGAAGAAAGGTCATTAAGGTCACCCCCAAGATTTAAAAGGAGATTCTCAAAGAACCAAACACCGAGATTATATGCCATAGCAGGACGCTTCCCATTAGAAAATGATGACAGAAAGGTATCAAAATATTCAATATCATTTAATGAGGCGATCTGCTCCGGCTGCAGCAGATCTTCATTTATGTAAAGCATCATTATACTCTTATTAAACGGCAGGCCGAATTGTTTGCCGGAAAAGGAAGCATCTTCTAATAATTTGGGGTGCAGGGTGGTCAGAAGTTCTTCTGAGAGAATATCGCCGGCCACACCGATGCCTTCATGTGATAGCTGGCTCAACCAGGATGAATACCCCAGAAAGATATCGGGATAATCGGAATTTTTGGAATCCAGATCCTCCAATTTTTTCAGAAGGGCGGAATAATTGCCCATAAAAACAGCTCTTACTTTTATATCGGAATGAGATGAATTAAAATCATTGATGACATCTTCTAATTTCGCCTGAAGGGGGCCCTCAAATACATGCCAGAAGTACAATTCGGTGGCGGCCGCCGGTATGATGAAAATGCCGATTATCAGAAATACCGTAAGATACTTCTTCATGAAAGGGCTCATATGATCCTCTTCATGGAGCGGAACCAGTCAACCACGGCTCTTAAGTCCAGGATGGTAACATTCAATCTATTATTGTGGGCCTCAACATCCCTTAAATACTTATTTAATAATTCTCCTGAATCCTTCCATTTTTTTGTAAATTCAACGCACTTGTCATTCAAAATGACGGAATGATCTATTAACTTGCCGCCGGTTTGATTCGATTCGGCGATCTTCTCTTTGAGATCCCCCAGATCGGCGGTCAAGGAGTTCAGTAATTGATAAAGATTTTCAAAAGTTATCTTTATCTCGCCGGAAAGTTTCATTATTTCCTCATTCCTTTTAAAAAACCCTATAACCTCGCCCATTCGCTTTTTCCCCTCATCACTCTCCTGATAGATCTGCCTCAATTCCTCCCCGATAACTATAAATTCATCCGCGACATCGCCCTTTTTGATCGCCTCAAGCTGAATATTGAGATACACAAGTTTTATATTGTCAAAGATAGTGCTGTACTCTTTCTTGATCTGGTCCAATTTGATGAGATAATTAAATATTTCTGAAATAAAATCGAACATCCCTGAATATGCGCTGTACGCTGAGTTGAATTTATCCAATGCTTCAAATAGTTTTTCCTCAATAGACATCAAGTCCACTTCACCGAAGAGACCGACATCAGTGACTTCGGGATCAAATTCAAGAACAGGGAATTCAAAATCCAGGTCTTTCGGCTCAAGAAGCCGGATCTTCTTCAAGAGATCCCGCTCAAATTCATCAAAGCCTTCATTGAACCCCTTTATCGCATCGTTATATTTTTTTTCAATACTCTTCATTTCATCTCGGCGCTGAAGAATTCCGCGAGCGAGGTCTTTAAGATAGATAAAATCTTCAGGGGCGGTCTCGCCGGAAAGAGATGTAAGAAGAGCGGGTATCTCCTTATTCACTTGTTCCATTTTCGCCGCAAGATCTTTTCGGGCCTTCAAATGTACAAAGACCCAGAATATTGAACAAATAAAAAAGAAAACCCCGACTATCCGCACCCAAATAAGGGGAAAGATAGACAAGACGGTACCTATGCCTATAAGATAGAAGCCCAGCAACTCTTTGCCTTTAAAAAATTCGATTAATTTGCTATACAGGTTTTTAATATCCTACCTCCCATAAGTAAAGCCCATAGGGGTCCGCCACTATGGTCTTATTCCGCATTTCCTCTTTACTGTCTAAAAGTTCCTTGAGAAAGAGAGGCGACATCGCCCCTGATGCAGCCGAAAGAAGCGTTCCCATGATCCGGCGCACCATATTATACAGGAATCCATTCGCCGTGATCTCCGCTACGCAAGTGCGGCGGCGTACTTGAAGATCAAATGCCGAGATCATTCTTACATGATTTGATACATCCGGATTATTAGATGAATAATTTGTAAAATCATGTTCTCCCAGAAAATAGCGGCTTAACGATTCGAATAAATTCCAGTCCACTTTGTTAAAGTCCACATAAGTTCTGTAAAGGCGTTTGAACGGAGAAAAGCAGGCGGCATCATCCATAAAAAAGCGATAGGTTCTGAAAGTTGCCGACCTTCTGATGTCAATATAACTTCCCGGAAAATCCACTCGACGAATTCGAACCGCATCGGGAAGGTGATCGTTCAACACAGAAACAAGCTTCTTCTCAGGGATACGCAGATCTGTGCTCACCGATACCTTCTGGCCTCTGGCATGAACTCCCCTATCGGTTCTCCCCGCTGCTGACCATTTGTATTCAGTAAAGAGTTTGTTAAAGATCCTGGCAAATTCGCCCTGAACTGTAGGGACATCGTTTTGAATGCCCCAGCCATAATAAGCGCTGCCGTCATATTCAATCGTGAGAATAAAATTATCAGGAAAAACCGAGTTCATCAAGTTTATCGCCGACATCCTTATAATTCGGGTCCATTAAAAAGAGTTCTTTGAAATGCTTGATCGCCTGTTCTTTATTTCCCACTTCCAATTCCAGGTCACCTAATTTATAAAGGATGATCTTCTTTTCCAATCCATCTGTTAAGTCGATCAGTTTCTTATATGATTGCAATGCGGGTTTCATCAAACCGATCTTCACAAAGCCCTCGCCCAGGATCTGAAGTATCTCACTTCTCTCATCAACAGGTATCTCTTCACTCTGATATGGTATCCCCTTGATGACTTTCATCGATTCATCCGTATTGCCAAGGGAATAGTGACAGAATCCCGCATAGGCCATCGCTTTGTAGCGGAATGGCGATTCTGCAGATAAGATGTGAGAGAACTCCTCAAGGGCCTCGTCATATCTCTCTTCTTCGTAGAATTGTACCGCCATCGTCATTCTCACTTCACGGTTCTCACCCGCCATATCGGGTTCGTCATCAGTATCACCAACTGATGAATCTATCCCCCATGCTCCGTCCGCAGGCTCGTGATAACCGGCATCGTATTCATCTTCTGTGTCCTCGCTGCGCAATTGGTCACTATAATCCGTATCTTCCGGCAGGTCAAGGTTTGCATTCTCATTTTCCAGGGAAACGGGGGATTCAGTTTCGGAGGATGGTTCAACGCCCAGATCTATACCACCGAGTTCAATACTTCCTTCTTCGCTTTCAGCAAGCGCGGCATCTTCATATTCGGCAGCCGGAGCTTCCGGCGAGGGCGTCCCCATATCAAGGCCGATACCGGAATCCTGCATTTGATCAACACTTAAGTCAGTATCGGATTCCGAGAACTCATCATCCACATCTTCTTGAAAATGTATGTTTTCCGAAGAGAACTCATCCTTATCTTCAATTATCTGCTGCTTCATAAGCTCTTCTTTTTTCTTCTTCTGTCTCTTGAAGAAAAATACTAAAAATACAATAACCCCGACCAGTCCACCGGCTGCGGCGATGATAAGATACATATTCGCATTGATAAAGATATTGCTTTTCATTCCGGTAAGGCCCGGAAAACTGGGGTTCTTGGCATGCAGTTTGTTCCAGGCTTCTTTTGCGACACCCCATTTTTTGGCCTTCACAGCATCATCCATTTCGCGATAGAGATCCATCGAATAAGAATAATTTTTCATCGCCGTTTCAATTGCCTTATTGGTGCTGTTCAATTCAAAGGCCTTCTCTAATTTTTCGTAACCCACAACAATACGGCCGCCGGCAAAATCCCTTTCTCCCTCTTCAAACAATGCCTTGGATTCTTTATAATCAGCGATCTTCTTTTTCAAAGAGCTGCGCATTTCAGAGAGTTTTTCATATTCAGAGGATGTTGATTCAATTTCTAAAAGGATCTTTTTCGCTTCTTTCACCTCATCGTTTTCCAAGGCCTTCTGAAATGAATCATAAGAAATGGAAAGGAAGTTATCCACTATCTTTGAGAATTGCTCCGCTGAATCCTTGTAATCAGGATCAATATTAAGCACCTTCTTAAAATACACCGCGGCAAGATTAATATTATTCTGCTGAAGAAAAGCTGTGGCGATTTTGTAGAAATTTGTTTTTCTTGTCTCATTAAGAGAGTACATTATCTTGGCATTGTTCTTATTGTTCTCCACGACACTTCCCGTGCGAAAGGGGTCGCCTTTCTCATTGAAACAAAAGAGCTCGCCGATCTTTGATTCGATCTTATTCGGGTCAGTGAACATATAGAAATTACCGTCCGTTGAATTCACGGCAATATCTACTATACCGTCAGCATCAAAATCCCCAACAAACGGCTGGGCTTTTATCTGCTGAGTTCCTTTGGTTATGAATTTATACCCCTGAAGAAGGGCTTTTGTTTTTGAATTATAAACCTCAATGATCCCGTTATCATTAGCAATGACGATATCTCCGTAAAGGTCTTGGTTGAAATCATAAATAGTGGGTGTCGAAGATACTTTACTGGTGGTCAGCGACCACAATTTCTTACCCGTTTCTCCGTTCAAACAGGTCACGACCCCTTTGTGGGTTGCGAAGATCACTTCCTCTATACCGTCCTTATTGATATCATCAACAGAAACCGCTCCCAAGATCGGGTCTTCTGTATTAAAATACCACAACTCCTTCCCATTTGAAGCGTCCACACCGACGACCCGATATTCCTTAAAGGGGATGATGAGAATGGTCTTGGAGGAGGACCTCAGTACAGTTGGAGAAAAGAGAATGGGAGAGTTCTTCTTAGAATATGTCCAAAGATGTTTAAAATTAGCTCCGTTCAAAGCCGTGACCGAGCCTGAATCTGTACCGATAATAATATCCTTGACATAATCGCGGTTGATATCATGGACCAGCGGTGAATCCTTAACCGGGCGGCGATCAGCCACCATTGAATATTCATGCAGATCGATTTTCTTCTCAAAATTTCCCGTATGAAGGTCCACTAAAACCAGATTTTCATTTCTTGTTCCGAAAGCTATATAGTATTTATTTCTCTTCTGAAAAAGGCTCATTGGGCCGGTGATCTCATCATCGGACAATGTGTTCGTCCAGATAATATAGTCATTGACCTTTATATCCTCCTTTTTCTCAATTACATCTTTATTTAGTTTAGAGTAATCAAAAACTACCAGCTTGCCGCTTTGGCTGAACGCCAAAATTATATCTTCGGTACCATCCTTGTTCACATCAAAAATGAATGGCGGGATGTGCGTCTTCTCATTAAAGGGGATCTTAACAGCATAGAAAATGTCATTTTTCTCATTAATATACACTTCCCCGTTAGACGCCCAATTGGAAGACAACGCCGCATAGAAGCTTTTCATGGTCTCAGCATTCAAAACGATCAACTCGCCCTCATCCGAGAGCAAAGCGAATTCACTTATTGAATCGTAATCCATGTCCCCGACAGCAGGGATCAGGCCTTGTTTGGAATTAACAGGGAATTTGTAACTTGCGGCATTGATCAGCAA
>JAIVYW010000075.1:0-7175 GCA_048635215.1 Candidatus Atribacteria bacterium | reverse complement strand
ATGTATATAATGAAAATGCCGCGGACCATTTCGGTAAACCAATGGAGCTCCAAGCCTTGTATATTGCTTGCATGCGCAATAAATATTGTACCCCAATATGCTAGGGCGCTTGCGATGCCGATGTACATGGTCATATAAAATCCCATATCGTAACTATTGTGTATCAATCCCAGAAAATATGCCACAAAGAAAGGACTGGAATTCACGCCGGTAAAAAAGAGAACGAGACAGGCAGCCATAATATCCACCATCGGAAACATGAATTTCATCCACCTTCGGTACAGATTCTTTGCGGAAACAAAATGAATAAATAAGTTCTGCGCGATCTCCATACCGGGAAGAACGAAGTAGATAATAATGGGAACATTGTAGATCTTCAGGACAAATTGCCCGAAAAGCAAGGCGCCAAGACCAAGGACTACAAAAAGGTATCTGTCAATCGTACCGAACTTGGCAAGTTCTTTTTCTTTCTCAAGGATCTCACCCGCAAATTTCTCGTCGTATCTCATAAAGAGCCCCCTTTATGTTCAAGTATAAAACTTTTAAGTGAATAAATCAACCTTCCTATTTTCAAATCTTCTACCATAAATGACTTCAACGCTGAAAAAGGACTATAACTTCGCCAACATTGGGACAGTCTATTCTTATGCTACCAGAATATCTTTATAACATTTAAAGAGACGGGACCTTGTTGCATATACACTTTCTGCAATGCGGAAGGTATATCAATGATCATCCCTGAGCGCGCCGAAAAAGAACGGTTTCTTATCTCTATCCGGGGTCGTGCTGATCTTGAAAAATTTACCGCCTTCAAGAGACCTCAGCCTCAGATAACAGGCCAAAGTAAATAAAGAGAAATAGAAAAGGGTCAATACCAAAAGGATACTGATCTCGTACACAGCTATTTCCCTATTCCGAAGAAATTCAATACACGCTTCATCCGGGATTTCCTGATGTTCTTATAAGGGAAGGGATAGATGATCTCACCGGCAAGCATCCTTTTTGGGTATGTCTCAAGGATGATATCTTTCAAATCGGGATTTACACAATCCTCAAAGACATCCAGTGCCTGCTTGATATAATTACCCCTCTTCCCGTCACAATGACAATCCGTCCCTATGAAATGTATCATATCCGATTGCAGCAGATGCTTTGCCGTATGCTGTATCCTGCCGCCGAATTGCCCAGCAAGGCTGCCGAGGTTCATCTGTGTAAGAACATCCAGATCAATATAGGTTTTCAATATTTCGGGATTCTCACATATCTTGGTATTCCTCTCCGGATGAGCCCAGATAAGCATGTATCCATTGTGCTGAAGGGTCTTTATCATTTCCTCGAGATTCGGCAGAATAAATGAAAAATCCGTCTCAAAAAGTATATATCTGCCATTATTGTTCATGGTCAGAACCTTCTTCTGCAGTATCAGATCTAGCGTTTCCTCCGAAAGGTAGACCTCGGTTCCCGGAAAAAATTCCATCGAATCCTGAAAGTACTTCTTCATATAAGAAGCGACCTCTTTGGTCAATTTAAGTGTTTTTTCAGGGGATGTCGTATAAAACCCGGGATAGAAATGAGGAGTAAGGGCCACGCCCTTAAAGCCTAATTCCCTAAAAGTTTTCAGGTATTTAAAGCTCTCGTCCAGACTCTTAGAACCATCATCAATACCGGGAATAATGTGGGAATGAATGTCTATCATTTCTTCACATGCTCTCTATTTGTTCTATTATACTTCTTATCCTTATAAAATTCAATTGTTTTCGGCCTCTCTTTCACAAGGTCGATGGCATCGAAACGGCATACATCATAGCATTTCAGACAGCCGATGCACTGCTCTTCTTTAATCACATGCTTCTCTTTGGGTTTGCCCCCGATTATGGCATCTACCGGGCATTTCCTGTAACAAAGGGTACAGCCGTTACATTTCTCCTCATTGATCACCGGGATCTTTCTCTCTTGCAACCTTTTATCCGTAATACTGTTCTTGGGACAGACCTGAGCGCATATTCCGCAATCGACACATTCTTCATAATGCATAATCGCCAGATTGTCTTCCATTGTGATCGCACCGTCGATCGGACATGCTCTGAAACACATAGAACAGGAGATACAGCCGACCTTACATTCCTTCATCACATCCTTTGCGGGCTCATGATTGACACAGCGGATCAGGACCTCTTTATCCACCGGCTGAAGTATCAATACATTCTGAGGACAGGCGACAATACATTTTCCACAGGCCGTACATTTCTGCTCATCCACCTCGGGAAGGCCATTTTCCATGATATGAATGGCATCGAACGGGCAGACATCTTCGCAGTCACCGTAACCGAAGCACCCGTAAGAACATGATTTATCGCCGCCGCCGACCAGCTTGACCTCTGCGCACGACTTAACACCCGTATATTCTGACCTGCGGGGTGCAAGTTCCCGATCACCCTGACATATAAGATATGCGATCCTACGGATCTTCTGTTTACCGGCTTTCTTGCCCATGACCTCGCATAGAGCGGCAATAGCGTCCTTACCTCCGGGAGTACATTTATCGATTTCCTCTCCCTTGATAACCGCTTCCGCATAGGCGGCGCATCCGGGATATCCGCACGCTCCGCAATTGGCTCCCGGAAGGGACTCCTCTATCTTCGCGATACGGGGGTCCTCCTTTACATAAAATACCTTGTTCGCGACACCGAGAGCGATGCCGAAGAGCACTCCCAGCGAAACAAGTACCCCTATAGACATTAGTATAAGTGTCATTTTCTACTCCGCGATCAGACCGGAAAAACCGGTGAAGGACAGCGACATAAGCGCAGCGACTATCAGAGCGATGGCAATGCCCTTGAATACCTTAGGCACCTTAGCCGACTCAAGCCTTTCACGAATGCTCGCCATCATCAAGAGCGCTAATGTGAAACCGACTCCGGCGGATATCCCGAATACGATCGATTCTATCAGATTGTAATCGTTCTTGATATTCAGCAAAGTCACACCGAGTATCGCGCAATTGGTCGTAATAAGCGGAAGATAGATACCCAATGCCTTATAAAGGTCCGGCATCGCTTTTTTCATAACTATCTCAACGAATTGCACCAATGCGGCTATTGTAAGAATGAAAGCAATGGTCTGAAGAATATCTGTGAGATCATACTTCCCGGATGGCGGGGCAAGCAGAAAATGCTGAACTATCCAGGTGATGAAGGAAGCAAGCGTCATAACAAATATTACAGCGATGCCCATTCCCAAAGCGGAATCCCACTTCTTTGAAACACCAAGATACGGACATATACCAAGGAATCTGGCTAGAACAAAGTTGTTCACAAAAATTGCAGATATGGCGATAACGAATAATCTTCCCAAATCCATTTATGCCTCCTTTTTCCTTGATGAGATCCAATTGAAAAATGCCAGAAGAACTCCCATGGTAAAGAAGCCGCCCGGTGAAAGAATGAAGAATAACATGGGTTTATAGCTCTGCGGCAGAACAAGATATCCAAAGAATGTATTCGAACCGAGAATTTCTCTGACACCGCCTATCAATGTGAGAGCAAGTGTAAATCCGATACCCATCGCTATGCCGTCAACCGCTGCGAGGAAGGTATTATTTTTACTGGCAAAGGCCTCCGCGCGGCCCATAATGATACAGTTGACAACTATGAGCGGAATAAACAGCCCCAGACTCTTGTTGAGTTCGGGAAGAAATCCAGCCATAACAAATTGAACGATCGTAACAAATGTCGCTATTACAACGATGAACGCGGGTATGCGCACCTTCGCGGGAATGAATCCTTTGATCATTGAAACGATGACATTCGACATGACAAGAACAAATGTTGTGGCAAGCCCCATACCGATGGCATTATTTGCCGAAGTAGTTACAGCAAGCGTGGGACAAAGCCCCAGCAGCAGACGGAAAACCGGATTTTCCGATAATATTCCATTCTGTATTATCTTTAAGACCTTCATTTGCTTCCCTCCCTTTCGAGAAGTTTCCCGATACCGGCCTTAATGGCATCCACCGCGGCCTGAGAGGAGATCGTAGCCCCGGTCAGCGTTTCGATCTCTCCACTCCCCTCCTTAGGGGGTTCTTTAACTACTCTTAATTCACCATAGGATTTCCCGAAGAACTGCTCCTGGAAAAAGGGAATAGGTGAAACAGCTTCTCTCTTTTTGCCTGTTATAAAATCCCATATGTATTTATTGGTCTGAACGGTTTCCATATTCGCGCCCAGTCCGGGGGTTTCCGCCTGGTCGATTACTTTGATCTTAATGATCCGGCCGTCTTCGGTGCATCCGGCAATGATCTTAATTGTGCTGGAAAAACCCGGTGCCTCACAGAGAACGGCGTATCCGGAGAAAACACCTTTATCATCAGTGCCCTTCCAGTATTTCAGGCCGTCTTCTTCAAATTTTTCGATCTCAGCGGGATCATCGAGAACGAAATTAATAGCGTCATTCTCCGCCGCTTTTTTCTGTGCTTCTATCTTATCCTGTACCTTTGAGTATAGGAAAGAAAGCACAAAGGCGGAGATCAGTGTTACCAAAAACAAAGTGATCACAAATTTCATGGTATCTTTCATTTGCTCACCTCCTTCACATAACCAAAGGGTTTGGGTTTCGTAAATCTATCAATTATAGGAACGAACGCATTCATTATCAAAATGGAATAGCATACACCTTCCGGATATCCTCCGTATCTTCTTATCATTACCACAAGCACACCTGCAAGAAATGCGTATATCATCTTACCATTGCTGTACATCGGGGATGTAACGAGGTCTGTCGCCATAAAGAAAGCGCCGAGAAATACACCGCCCGCGAATATACTGAAGAGAAAGCTTCCGTCCATCAATCCCTTTCCGCCGAAGACACAGCTTAAAAGGCCCACCGTGAGAATATACACAACGGGAATATGCCAAGTAATGATCTTCTTCCAAAGAAGGTAGAGTCCGCCGATAAGTAGAAGCAATGCGGATATTTCACCAAGGGAACCACCGATATTTCCAAGAAAGAGGTCGAGGATACTTTCCTTTGAAGATAGCGCACCCGTCACGGCATCCAATTGAGCGCCGTCGATAACTCCCTGAGTATTGAGACTGAAGGCCTGTCCCAAAGCACCCAGCGGGGTCGCGCTCGTGATCGTATCAACAGCTTCCACAGGAATGGTCGATGCCAGGGTACCCGCGGCTTCCGCGGAAATTGACGAAAGAGCGCCGACCGTGGGCTCTTTCCATGTAATGACGGCAACAGGCCATGAAGCCGCCAGAAAAGCTCTGCCTATGAGCGCGGGGTTGAAGGGATTGTATCCCAGTCCGCCGAATACCGCTTTTCCGAAGCCGATGGCGAAGAACGCGCCGACGATCAGGAATATTATCGGCATTCCCGGAGGCAATGTCATTGACATCAAAAGTCCTGTCAGAAAAGCAGAACCGTCCCAGAGACGGATCTTTTGTTTAAACAATTTTGCAAAAAGCCATTCTGCGAGAACAGCAGCGGTAATGGCGACGAGCATCGAAATGAAAGCGTCCATTCCGAATCTGAGGATCGCCCAGACAGCTGCAGGAAGAAGGGCAAGATTAACATTCCACATGACCTTTTTAACAGAATCCCGGGAGAATATATGAGGAGAGGTCGACATATAGAACTTTTTCATTTGGCCGCCTCCTTTCTTCTCTGCTCGGTGATCTTTGCTTTTTCCGCCTTTATGAATTGTATCATCGGGCGTTTGGAGGGGCATGTATAAACGCAGGAGCCGCATTCTATACAGTCCATCACATTCCATTGCTCTGCCTCTATGTACAATTTCTGCTCGCCCAATTCAATGTATTTGTATGGTGAGAGGTACATCGGACATACATCGATGCATTTACCGCATCTTATACATACATCGTAATCTTCCTTCATCACCTCATTTTCGTTTAGGACCAAGATCCCTGAAGTACCTTTATTTACTGCGATCTTCAGATTATCGACTGAGAACCCCATCATCGGGCCTCCCATTATGACCTTCGCCGCGTCATCTGTCAATCCGCCTGCCTGTTCGATGGCGAATTCCAATGTAACACCGACCGGTAAAATAAAATTACCGGGCTCTTTGACACCGTTTCCGGTTACGGTCACTACCCTTTCAAAAAGGGGCTTTCCTTCCGAAAAGAGTTCATCCACCGCAGCGGCAGTACCGGAATTTTGAACAACGACACCGACATCCATCGGGAGGCCGCCGGCGGGAACCACACGCTTCAAGATCGCGTATATGAGCTGTTTTTCAGCGCCTTGAGGATATTTGGTCTGAAGTAAAGAAACTTCCATATCATCCCTGTCCTTCAAGAGCTTCGAAAATATGCCGTGAACATCTTTCTTATTGGCTTCAATTCCGATATAGCCCTTCTTGGCGGAAACCGCTTTCATAAATATTTCAAGTCCCGCGACTACTTTTTCAGGGGTTTCCAGTATAAGACGGTAATCACTGGTAAGATAGGGTTCGCATTCCGCCCCATTTATGATAATGGTATCTTTCGGTTTATCCGCGGGCGGAGAAAGTTTCTCATGGGTCGGGAAGGTAGCGCCGCCCATTCCTACTATACCGCCGGCAAGAATACCGGGGACGATCGTTTCAACACCGGATGGTTTCACCGGGTCAAGATAGGCCTTTTCATTCTTCCCGTCATTCTCTATCACAACCGTCTGCACCTTTGTTCCGAATACAGTGGGATGATCTATTACCGCTTTCACGATGCCAGATACAGGAGAATGAATATTTGTGGAAACAAATCCGCCTTTTTCGCCGATCAGCGATCCAGCTTTCACCTGATCTCCCTTATTCACGACGCATTTCGCCGGTGCTCCTATATGCTGGCTCATAGGCACATAAAGCTCCTTCGGTGCTTCAACGCGCCGGATCTTTTTTTCCTTTGCCAGGAATTTCATATCCGGGGGATGTATTCCCTTTTTAAAAGTTAAGAGTCCCATAAACGCTCCTTTTCCCTATTAATATTTGAAAAATTACCGGATAATTATAACCTTTTCATATGGGAAAATCAACAAATCGGTAAAATAATTCCTGATGTTTTTCGGGAGTAATTCAGAGAGATAAATGCTTCAATGCAAGACGGTATCTATATGCGGAATGAGCATTGTTCAGCTTGGTATAAATGCGTATAGCGGCCTTCCTGCTCTTGGCA
>JAIVYW010000074.1:0-7198 GCA_048635215.1 Candidatus Atribacteria bacterium | reverse complement strand
AAACTACTTTCAGGCAGAGGAGTTGATGTGGTATCTGTTCCTGCTGCCGAACTTTCGATCTCCACTATCAATAAATATCTCAAGATCAAGACCAGGGGACGGCTATAGGTTAGGGACGTTGGTGAAGAGTGTGAAGGGTTTGCCGCATATGTTGTTTCCAAATCCTTTATCTTCTGGAATGTTGGTTCTTCAGAGGGATTGAACTCTTCACACTCTTTACCAACGTCCCTGAGAATCTTGATTCGCAACTACCGTCCACACAAATCGCGTACTTCCTACTTCTTACCAACTTTCTCGGTTAGAGGAAGTTGTAATATCCCGTTCTCTTGTAGCCCAGGGTCACGATCTTGTCGATGTAGGCTACTGGATCTCTGAAGCAGTTCAAAAAGATCATCGATGCGATGATGAATGGTTTGTTTCGAGCTTCCTTATAGGTATCGATCCTGAATTTCTCGAAGACGCCTTCGGAAACCTCTCCCTCTTCACAGTTGACTCCCTGTACATCTGCGGGAAGGCAGTGAAGATAAAGGGCGTTCCCGTCTTTAGTGGTCTTCATCATATCCTCATCGTAATACCAGTCCTTGTGCTTGGCGTTCTCGGCGAGGGCGTCCTTTTCAAGCTGTTTGAGCGCTGCTTCACTATCAGGCTGCTTAATGAGTTCAGCCCTCTTTTCCATCACCCAGTAAGGTGCCCAACTCTTGGGATATACCACATCAGCATCCTTGAAGGCTTCTTTCATGTTGTTCGTTACTGTGAATGATCCGCCGGATTCCTTGGCGAAACCACGGGCCTTATCCATCACTTCGGGAACGAGATCGTATCCTTTGGGATGTGCAAGGGTAACATCCATTCCGAACCTTGTCATGAGACCTATTATGCCCTGGGGGACCGAAAGGGGTTTCCCGTAACTCGCGGAGTATGCCCAGCTCATTACGATCTTTTTCTTTTTAAGTTTTTCAAAACCGCCGAGATAGTCCTTTACATGCATCAGATCAGCGAGGGTCTGAGTCGGGTGGTCCAGGTCGCACTGGAGGTTTATCACTGAGGGTCTGTGTCCCAGGACCTCTTTTTCAAATCCCTCGTCAAGAGCAGAGGCGATTTCTTTTTGAAAGTTGTGCCCTCTCCCGAGATACATGTCATCTCTTATTCCTATTACCTGACTCAGAAACGAGATCATATTGGCGGTCTCCCTGACCGTCTCACCGTGGGCTATCTGTGACTTCGACTCGTCCATGTCCTGGACAGAAAGACCGAGAAGGTCACATGCTGAAGCGAATGCCATCCTGGTCCTCGTTGACTTGTCCCTGAAGAAGGACACACCGAGGCCGGTCTGGAATATCTTCAGTGAAACGTTGTGCCGATACAGGTACTTGAGTATCTCGGCAAGCTGAAGTACTGCCATGATATCGTCTTTGCTCTTGTCCCATGAGAGCAGGAAGTCTCTTCGGAACATGCTGAATTTCATCTTTTTGAACTGGTAGAGTATCTGTTCCAGTTTCTGTGTATCTATATTCATCATTTTTTATCTCCTTTTATTTTAAGGAAGTTCTTCGGAAAAAGCGCGTACCATGCGGTGGCCTCAAGCAAATGGCTTATGGGCACATGTTCGTTGACAGCATGGGCGAATTTCTCGTTCCCAGGGCCGAAACCGATGGTGGGGATATCGAACATTCCGCGGGTAGCGACACCGTTGGTGGAAAAGGTCCAGATCCCGGGCTTGACCTTCTTTCCGTAAAGGTCCCTGCTTGTCTGCAGGCCTGCCTTCACCAGTGGATGGCCCTCGGGCATGGCCCAGGCGGGGTAGTACTTCTCCGTGGGATAGCTGAGCCCCGTATAGCTGGGGGTATCGTATGTCAGTATTTCCACTTTCGCCTTGACGCCCATCTCTTTGATAGCGTCCTTGATCTGCTTGAGAACCTTCTTTTTGGGTTCGCTCATGTTGATCCTTCTGTCAAGGTGAATATATGATCCGTCGGGGATGGCGCAGAGCGAAGGGGTTTTACAATCAATATAAGTGACAGCTACAGTCCCTTTGCCCAGTACGGGGTCATCTGAGTCCATGAAGGTCCCGTTCAGCTTCTCAATGGCCGAAACGATCCTGCTCATCTTGTAAACGGCGTTGTCGCCTCGTTCAGGGGCTGAACCGTGCGCGGATCTTCCGCTGACGGAGATTCCTATTTCGACGCGACCTCTCTGGCCTATATAGACATTGGTGTTCGTTGGCTCCGTAATAATCAAGCAATCGGGTCTGATCTTTTCCTCTTTGTAAAGGTACTGCCAGCACAGGCCGTCACAGTCCTCTTCCTGAACGGTTCCGGTAACATACAGGGTATAATCCCCGGCCAACTCAAGGTCCTTTATGACCTTGCCTGCGTAAACCATACCCGCCATACCGGCTTTCTGATCAACGGCGCCTCTGCCGTAGATGTTTCCGTCCTCTACCTTTCCCTTGTGGGGATCCCACTTCCACAGATCGGTATTACCGACACCCACGGTATCGATGTGAGCGTCCATTGCGATCACGGTCTTTCCTTTACCTATCCGGCCGATGACATTTCCCATCTTGTCGATCTTGACGCTATCGAAACCGACCTTCTTCATTTCCTCTTTTATACGCTGAGCAACTTTTTTTTCCTGACAGCTTTCACTGGGGATCGCGACTATGTCACGTAAAAATTTTACAATGTCCTTTTCGTATTTTTTCTTTATCATAGACAACAGTTCGTTTGTCATATGTACTTACCTCCGGGCCTGATTTGACCTCTATTATGTTAAAATAGCATTGATTATAATTTTATTATCATTATTTGTCAATAGGGAGCCCAACTTTGCTGGGCCGTTGAGCGGATGCGTTTTGGGAATATCAGCTTTGAATTGTCAATGTAAAATTGACAATTGAATAAAGATTATTTGATGGAGTTTTGAGGCTTCTTTTCATTATTAACATATGCTTTTCTCACATCATTTTATGATGCTCAAAAAGAAAGATATATATATTATTGATGGAGTTTTGATCCGTCTTTGCTAGAGTGCTCTGATCCATAAATACATGAACAATGGCTGATGATATTTTTTTCAGTATTCAAGGCGCGAGGAATGCCGCATACCCACAGCGGTATGTAAGCAACGAGCAACGCAGAAGACAGAAAAAGAGCCTCAGCCCGAAGGGAATGTTATCTTTGGTCAATTTATTCCTCTCTCTTCGCTTACGGACCACAAAGGGTACGCTGCACTCATTGTTCGTTGGAATTGCCTCAAACCCAAGCATTCCATTGTCATGTTATTTATGGATCAGAACACTGGATGTCATTTTTTGCGACGATACTCACCACGGCCATCATTCATTAAAATCCCAAAACTCGCTCGCTTCACCTCACTCAGACAATTGGATATTTTCGGCTTCGCCACCATTCATTCATGCCGTTAAAAATGTCAATGTCACTTAGACGGTTCAAAACTCTTTTGGGTTGGTCGCCCGGCGCTGCCGGGCTCCCGTTGAGCGGATGCGGGAAGGAAAATAAAGAATTGGAAAGTGTCATCCAGAGGGAGCTTGCGACCGTGGGATCCATCTGGGATCTGTTTCTTGTGCGTTCCCCCATTATTCATTGTTCACTATTCACTGTTCACTATTTCTTACCCACTTCACACTTCAGACTGCATTTATCGTTGGAATATCGGTAGATGCGAAAGTTGCAAAATATAATAATGAAATGAGGGACGGTGGTTTACAGTGTTTACAGTTGACTTGAGTAGATATTCTCTGATCCCGGTATGTATACAAGTACTCCATATTCGTAAAAAGAAGAGGTTCAAACTATCAACACTGTAAACCAACGTCCCTGAGAATTGAAGAAAAACACGCTCTTAAAATTTCGCCTCCAGCTTTAAATAAAGGAAGTCATCATCGCTGAATTGTCCGTAATATGAATCCTCATCTCCAGAAAATATCCATCCACCGAATGTCATGGTAAAGGAGGTGCTGATCCGGTAAGTGGTTTCGAAGCCGATGATCATTGCCTCATCATTGATATTGTAGAACTCTCTTATCTTCAATCTGATCTTATCTCTTTTGAAGGCATATTCAAGTGTAGAGATAAGTGAATAAGTATGTTCCTCCTGATCAATTGTTTCATTATGATAAAGAATTATCTGTCCGTTTACCATCACATTCAAATAAGCTCTTTTCAGAATAATGTTCATCCAGTCTATGCCTACCGTATATTCGATCATATCCTTCTCAATGATCCCGGCACCGCCGGAAACAAGGTCCAGCACCAAAGGAGATGTCATCGGATCTGCTTCGTTATTATAAAGAGAGAAAAACTTTCCCTTACGAAAATAGGCGATTTCCGCACGGAGGGTATTGTCAGAAAATAAATTCTTCTGTAAATCCAATCCGTACATTTCCAAGGATTTGTAAACGGGCGTAGCCGACAAAGTCATAACGGGCGGGGGGGTTATCAGCGATAATTCTATAATAGGAAGTTTATCATAGCCCTTGAAAAACTCAAGGTGCAAGTCCATTCCCCAGGGCATGAAGCCGACACGCATGCCGTAATTCATTCTGTGCATATTATCTGCCGGCATCTCAGGAGTATTTAATGTGTACATTGGATTTGTCATGAGTTCCAAAAGGTCCTTGAAAACAAAGGCATTCGTTTCGAGGTCATTCGGTACGAATTCGGGGATCACTACTGCCTCGACAAAAGTATTTGAGTTTAGATAAAGTGTTGCCGCGCAACTGAAGGCACCGTATTTTCTTTCATTCACAGGTTTGAATAAAAGAAAGGTCATGTCCTGTGGGTTAAGGATATCCACCGGTTTTAATTCATCTGCATTCCCCCAGGAATAAATGATCTTGCCAACCTTGAGGTTCAAGGAGTCGAAAAGGGAATCAAAATAGATATCGTGGCTGACATAGCCTTCTCTGATATAGAATCGTTCGGGATCAACTACCCTTGCGCTGTCAGATTCTGCCCGAATGATTAACTTAAATTCAGTATCTCCCATTAGTTCATTGATCTCAACATTTGCGATCAAAGCCTTTCTGGCGATGTCTCCGGTCAATTCGGAAGAAAGAAAGCTTTCAAAAGAGGTTCTGATATCTCCATAAGCAGCACAAAAATACAAGACGAGTAAAACGAGTATTAAAGTCCTTTTCACGCTAATCCTCTTCTGCCCATTTTCGGTCCATTCGGTTTTTGTTGAAGTAACCCTTGTTCAGGTCCTTTTCCTCAGCTGTCTTAATAATGATCTCTGTTTGATGTTTATCTTTCATATTTTTAATCGTCATTTTAAAGGGCATATAAATGTCTTCCTCCACTTTGCGGATATCATCCATGCTTATAACCTTAACGACCCTGTCGTCTCTGGAGTAGGATTTGACCGCGATGGGAAGCAGATGTTCTTTTTCAACGATCACAAGATGTTTCGAATACTTTGAACCCTTATCTTTGGGAGCTCTCTCAATAACATAGCATTCCATTCCTTTTATAGCGCGATCTTCAAGCCGTTTGTATTCATAATCTTCAATATTGAATCCTCCGAGATCTTCATTTGAGATATCCGTATCCACAAAATTCGCTTCTTTATCTGAAGATGCAACCTGTCTGGGGCTTCCAATAGAATTCAGATAGATATATTGTAGCTTCCTTCCTTTGTTGTCCTCAAGAGTGAGGAAAGTGGTCCCTCTGAGGCTGGAGTCAGAAAATCTGAAAAGCATTTTATCCACTCCATCGAAATTCATATTTAAGGATATATAGCTTCTCTCTTCGGGATTTCCCTTTTTCATATCACTCATGATCATCTTTCCCTTGATGACAATTCCTTTCGTGGAAACATTGGCTTCACTCATTTTTACCGCGATTTCTTTGCCGGTCAAAGTGTCTTCCCCATAGCATAAATATCCGAAAAATACAAAAATAACCAATATCAGAAATGCTCTATTTTTCATCTTTTCCTCCAATTAACATTTTGATGAATCGTTTATTATTTTGTCCGGCTATTCTCAATGCCGCCGGAATTATTATCAATGCTCCAAACCCTGCGGTGATCATGCAGAGAGAGACCAATGCTCCGAAATGGACAATAGGGACGAATCTCGAAAAAGTAAGGACCAAAAATCCCGCAATTACCGAGAACATATTATAGAGGATCCCTCTTCCCGTTTCTTTGATTGTAATTTCTATGGCATTATCAATGTCAAGGCTCTTTTGGATCTCTTTTTTAAATTTCACAATGAGATGTATCGCATAATCGATGCCGATTCCAATAGCGATGGAAGCTACCATTGCCGTGCCGGCGTTCAGAGGTATTTTCAGATATCCCATTAATCCGAAATTGATCGTGAGAGAAAGTACTATGGGAATGAGGGATATCAATGAAAGCAGTAAACTTTTAAAGACAAGGAATACAAGCAGAAAAACAACGAGCAATGAGATCAGAAGTGATAAGATCTGCCCGGATGTGATGAGATGGTTGATAACTATATAGACATCCGCAACGCCTGTTATGATCAGTTTTACTCCGTTTTTTTCAAGAAATTTGTCATTGAAGAACTCATGAGTGAATTTTTCTACTTTAAGAGTTTCTTTTGTCGATACTCGCTTCATTGCCAGAGTGAGTTTTAACTTGTCTCGCTCGTCCGTGAGAACAGTATCAAGATTGCCCGAATAAAGCAGCATATAATCGTTTATCTTCTCTATTTCACCGGGCAGTGTATAATGTTTAATATCCCCACCATACATCTCCTGATTCAACTTTTTCAGAAAATTCGTTACAGCAATTGTCTTTGTGACATGTGGGAATTTTTCCTTCACTTCAGTCTGAAATCTTTCCAGATATGCCAGTATGTCAGGCGTGATAACAGGAGACCGATCCTCTTTTTCAAGGATAATGTTCAGCACCATTGTTCCTGCAAGTTTTTTATTGAGTATTTCATCTGATTTGTATATCGCCGTATCTTTTCTGAAAAAAGTGATACTGTTCATTTCAACATTGAGCAGAAGTATCCCTGCGGCAGATGAAAAAAGAAGTATAAGGGAGAGGATAAGGATCGCGCGGTAATGCTTTTTTCCGAGAGCTGATATTAATTGCAAAAGAGAGTTTATCGCTCCAGAGGTCTTTTTATACTTATTGTATGATGGCTTTTTACCCTTCTTCATGAGCATCAGGGAGGGGATAAGATAAAGAGTTGTTA
>JAIVYW010000073.1:0-7224 GCA_048635215.1 Candidatus Atribacteria bacterium | reverse complement strand
GAACACATCCTTGAAATACGGGAAAGCAATGGCAGATACATCTTGTCATTCTTCTTGGCACCGATGAAGAAGATCAGCTTCGACGGCTGAGAATCGATGGAATCAAAATCCACACCGCCATGCGATATGCCGAGAAGCAGGAACATCTCGGACACAAAATTGTCCCGTAAATGCGGAATGGCGATACCCTTCTCCAATGCGGATGAGCCGAGATTTTCCAATTCCAGTATCTTATTGAAGAATTCGTCATTATTGCTTATCAGCCCGAGGCCGCTTCCGTATTCAATAAACTCCCTCAAAACCGCTTCCTTCGAATTTCCCTTCAACTCCATGATTATACTGTCACTCTTCAGCAATTCTTTTATCATTACAACCTCACTACACTATTATTACCATTTTTTCAGAGGAAAGAAGCATGTCATTTATCATATCCGACTTGATCTTCCCGGATAGTCCTGTCTTATAGGACCGGGCAAAGAGAACCATATCAATATTATATTCCTTCAAAAAGCCGTGTATCTCCTTCAGGATATTGCCCGAACGCAGTACAATGCGTACATTAACACCCAGGGATTTGAATTCCTCCTGAAAGAAGTAAAGTGATTTCCACCCGTCATCTTCGAGTTCCGCCATGAGCAGATGAAAATCCTTCTCCATCCTTTTGGACAGCAGGCGCGACTGCTCGTGATCCAAAAGCCGCAGAAGTATATAACGCTTGTCTTCTGTCCTCAATCCCGGCAGGGAGTCGATAATGCGGTTTATATCGTCACTATCGATAAACGGGATAAGAACATTTCTCTTCTTAGCCACTTTTCTTCTCCTTTATGATCTTCTTTATCACAAATTCTTCCCTCTCCTTTTCTTCCAGTTCATCCTTGATCCTCTTGACACCGGTCTCATATTCGGGAACAAAGATATTCTCAAGCGATCTTACCCTCTTTGATGTCTTCTCTATCTCTCTCAAAAGCCGGTAAACCGTGGAATATAATTTCAGCCAGCGGCTCAGGCCCGAAAAGAGGTCTGTGAATCCGCCTACGGTCTCATCCCAGATGGGGCCCATACCTTCAAAGCTGTCCATATACGGAAAGGTCTCGTCCTTGATGTTCAGCTCAACATCCATTCCGCTCACGCCCATATTGGATGTCCGCATAATATTTATGTCAAATATCTTATTCTTTTCCGGCTTGAAATAATGAAAGGAAAGTATCTCTTCCAGTTTTTCATTTATCTTATTGAATACACCGATCATTGTCTCATTGATCTCCTCGAATCCGTATTGCTGATTCATCAATTCATTGATCAGTAATTCCCTCTTCTGCTTCAGCACATCCAATCCTGTTATATAAACCTCCAGATCCTTGCAGAGCTTCATATAATTGGATTTGGTCGAGGGGAGACGGGAGATATCAGTCATAATATTTATCCAGCTCCTCTTTGGTGAATTTGCTCAATTCTCTTCTTGGGAGAACCTTCAGCGCTTCCCAGGCGATCTCCAATGTCTCCTCCATCGAATGATATGCGCCTCTTTTCTGATCCAGGAATTTCTCTTCAAATATCCTTGAAAATTCCAGATACTTCCTGTCGGTAGGCGAAAGCTCTTCTTCTCCGATAACCGTGGAGATCATTTTCACATCCTGCGAATACGAATATGCCGCATAAATCTGAGCAGCGAGATGCGGATGATCCGCTCTGGTATATTCCTTACCGATGCCGTCCTTCATCAATCTGGACAATGAGGGAAGAATATCAACGGGAGGAAAGATACCGCGATGATTCAGCTCTCTTGAGATAACGATCTGCCCCTCGGTAATATATCCGGTGAGATCGGGAATGGGATGTGTGATATCATCATTGGGCATCGTAAGTATTGGTATCTGCGAGATCGAACCCTTACGCCCCCTCATCCGGCCGGCTCTTTCATAAAGCGATGCCAGATCGGAATAAAGATAGCCGGGATACCCTTTTCTCGAGGGCACCTCTTCACGGGCGGATGAAATCTCCCTTAATGCCTCACAATAATTTGTAATATCGGACATGATAACGAGAACCTGATAATCCTTTTCAAAGGCAAAATACTCCGCTGTTGTCAATGCGGTCCTCGGAATGATGAGCCGCTCCATCGGAGGGTCATCGGCAAGATTGAAAAAGAGTATGACCTTATCCAATTTACTGTCAGCTTCAAAGGAGCGGTAGAATTTTATGGCGTCATCATGCTTGATGCCCATCGCGACAAAGATAACTATCATCTTCTCATTGTCATCCTTGAGGCGGGCATTCTTCGCGATCTCCAGGGCAAGATCATAATGCGGAAGCCCCGCGCCGGAAAATATGGGGAGTTTCTGCCCGCGGATAAGCGTAACAAGCCCGTCTATCACCGAGATCCCCGTCTGAATGAAGTCATGCGGATATGTCCGATGATACGGATTGATGGGCCGGCCGTTGATATCCCTTGTTGTTTTGGCGACAATAGGCTTCAAGCCGTCACGGGGCTTGCCGTAAGCGTCCAATATACGCCCCTTCATACTTTCGGTAACGCCAACCTTGAAGGGTTCTGTTGAAAAATGTATACCTGAGTGATCTGTATCGATATCCCCTGTTCCCTCGAATATCTGGACCACCGCTTCGGTACCGTTGACCGCCAGCACCTGGCCCTTTCTTTCGGTGCCGTCTGGAAGCACGATGGATGTAAATACGCCGTATGGCACATCTTCCACGCCTTCAACGATCATCAGGGGGCCCCAGACTTTTTTAATGCTCGTATAATACTTTCTGTATTTCATCTATTGCTTTCCCTCCAGCTCTGTATTGATCTCATCGAGCGTAGAGTCAAATTCCGCGGAAGGGAACGGGATGAACTTCAATCTCTGTATCTTGTCAATCGCTTGCGACTTATTTATCTTATTAAAGGAATCGCCGTCATTCATCATTTCGGCGGACCTAGAGTGGAAATATATCAATGCCTGCGCGATCTTGACCTGCTTTTCTGGAAGACAGAAGCTGTCCACAGGGTCATAGGAATTCTGCTGAAGGAAGCCCTTTTTTATCAGATTAGAGGACAGTACCGTTAATTTCTCCCTGTCAGGGAGGGATTCAAAGCCGACTATCTTGATGATATTTTCCAATTTGTCTGCGTCCTGAAGTATCTCGGCGAGGGTTGTCCTCATTGAATCCCAATCCACATTGGCATTGAGCTTCCACCAGTCAACCACCTCTTCACCGTACTCAGAATAGCTTATCTTCCAGGAAACGGCGGGAAAATGTTTTGCCGAAGCCAATGACTTGTCCAATGCCCAGAAACTTCTTACAAATCTCTTTGTATGCTGCGTGACGGGTTCGGAAAAATCAGCCCCCTGCGGGGAAACCGCGCCGATGGCGGTGATACTGCCGGTCTTGCCGCTAAGCGTCTTGAAGGACCCCGCCCTTTCATAATACTCCGCCAGCCGTGAAGCGAGATATGCGGGATAGCCCTCTTCCGCGGGGATCTCCTCCAGACGGGAGGAAAGCTCTCTGAGCGCCTCGGCCCAGCGTGAGGTAGAATCCGCCAATATGGTAACATTATACCCCATATCCCGATAATATTCCGCTATCGTGATCCCTGTGTAAATACTGGATTCACGGGCAGTTACCGGCATATTTGATGTATTTGCGATTATAATTGTCCTCTCCATTAATGAACGGCCGCTGCGGGGGTCCTTTAATGTGGGGAATTCTTCCAATATCTGCGCGATCTCATTTCCTCTCTCTCCGCATCCCACATAGATGATGATATCGGCATTGCTCCACTTAGCGATGGAATGCTGCAGAACTGTTTTACCGGCGCCGAAACCGCCCGGCACTGCGGCGACTCCGCCACGCGGAATAGGAAAGAGAAAGTCCAATACACGCTGACCTGTAAAAAACGGTTCGTTCATCGAAAGCCGTTCATTCACAGGGCGTTTTTTTCTCACGGGCCATTTATGAAAGCCCCGGATCTCAAGCGGCTCGCCATGGTCAAGCTCTATGGTGCAGAAAATATCTTCCACCTTGCGTTTGCCTGGAAATATCTCACCGATAATGCCGGTCACTCCGGGAGGGGCCATGATATAATGCTTCAGCGACATCTCAATGATATGGCCCAGATGCATGCCCTCTGATACCTCATCGCCTTTTTTCATATCTGTAATAAAATCGTATTGCCTATCCTCGTCCAGAGGAAACGGATATAATCCCCTTTCAATAAATCCGTTCTCGGAAAACTTCTTAAGCGGACGGCCGATACCGTCAAAGATACCGCCTAGCAGGCCCGGACCGAGCGTGACAGATAAAGGGTATTTCAGCGCATCGACCTTCTCATTGACCTTGACGCCTGTTGTATCTTCGTACACTTGTATCACGGCATATTCCTGCTGTAATTCTATTACTTCTCCGATGAGGCCGAGATCGCCGACCTTCACCATTTCACGCATCCTTATGGACCCGTCATTATCCGCTTTTATTATCGGGCCGTTTATACTAAGTATCTTCATCAAGAATTTCCTCTTCCAGGATCGTGTCGACACGCTCTTCCAGAACTGATTTCAAAAAGAGCTCCGTATAATCGTATTCAACTCCGCTCTCCGGGCAGACCACACGAAAGCCGAAATCGAATCCGCCCTTCAAAAAGCCGGGAAGCTTCTGTTTACGGCCGATGATAACGGTGAATCCGGCCTTATCCTCAAGTATTTTATCCATATATTCCAGTAATACCTTCTCGCCTTCTTCAGAAATGAAATGATCCTCCAGGCCGGCAAGAAGTTCTGTTTTGAATTCTCTTGAAAGCCGTGACAATACACGAAGGCGCAGCTGATCACCGTCATGTTCCGCTTTCTTCACTTCTTCCACCTTCTTATTTTTCATATATGTCTTCAGATCATTCTTTCTGCTTTTGTGGTCTGACACCAGAGCTTCACTCTTTTTTTCAAAGGAATCCGTCAGTATCTTAATACGGCTCTCCCATTTACGCCTGATCTCTTCTCTCATTTCTATGCGGAAGCCCTGTATTTCCATTACAGCCTCCCCACTATTCTGCTCAACATCCTTTCGATCGAATCCTTCGCGATCTTCCCCTTGTTCTTACGGTCGGGGATCGGGATCACAGCAACAGACGAACGGGGATCCAATTCGGGTTCAATAATATCCCAGAGCCCCTCCGTGATCAGGACCATACTCGCTCCTGTCTCATCTATCACCTGCATAGGATCCTCACTTTCCTCCAATACCCTCACATTAAAACCGAATGCGGAGTAGTTCAGGAAGAAGGGGTCGTCGGTGAGCAGAAGATGTTCCATTCTTATAGATTAAAAATAATAAGTAGAGCGACTATCACGCCGTATATCGCAATTCCTTCCGCAAGGCCCACATAGAGTATTGTTTTTCCGTAGATCTCGGGCTTCTCGATTATCGCGCCGATCGATGCGCTTCCGACCTTCTCCACCGCCCTTCCTGCGGCGACAGAGCCTACCGAAACCGCGATAGCGGCGGCAAGAACTCCACCAATGAATCTCCACGGAGATTGTTCCGCGGGCTGCGTTTTCTCGCTTACCACCTCGTCATCAATAACTCCCGCATAGGTCATGTTGGGGATCAACACGAAGAAACCGACTGCCAGAATGGCGAGCACCTGAACAAGGACGAAGAAGGTCCTGACCCTCATTATCCTTTTGCTTGCTTCAACTTTATTCATTTTTTGTTCCTCCCTATATTTTCAGCGGATCGTAATTAGCACCGTCCGCGGTAAAAAATTTGCTGAAAAACTCATAAAAGGTCAGTCTCATGGATTGAATGAAGACCACAAGGCCCTCAAGCAGTATCACGAATATATTCCAGAAGACTAACAGCACGATCGCGCTGAACCCTTTCAGCTCCATACCTTCAATGATAAGAAAGCTGGCGGAAGATAACGCCACATGGGCAAGCAGAAAAGCCGCAACCCTTATAAATGAGACCGTATTTGACAGAAATTCTATGAACCAGATAAAGACCAGCATCCCCTGTGTAAGCCCCTTTTCGAGGCCTTCCCTTTTAACATTAAAAAATACCTTGACCATCAATTCCCCTACGGTGAGAAATATCAGTAATTTAATGCCGAATCCCTTCGGAAGAATACCGCGCCATATCAAAAGCGGGATCACTATCAGCTGCAGATAGAATACAAGGGCAATAATGCCCCATTCATCAAAGAACATCTCGTAAATGTCTTTTTTTATGAACTTTTGAATAATATTTAAAAGCGCGCCCAATATATTCACTATCACCCCTGCGGCGATCGCGCCGAAGAGGATGAGGTATAGCTGATGATACGGCCTGAATAAAAGCGGCTTCATCACCTCTTCATTTCCAAATAAGGACCCGAATAAGAGACCGAATATCATCGAAGAACCGCCCAGAAAGAGCAGCAGCGAGGCGAACTTTTTATAATTGGGAGAGAATAGCATAAGTATTCCGAATGTCATCAGTACAGAGCCGTGGCCGAGGTCGCCGAACATAAATCCAAATAGAAAGCAGTATATCACGGCAAAGATGATCACCGGATTGAAATAACCGTATCTGGGATTCCCGTATTGAGCTACCAGCATATTAAAAGGGCCCAGTATCGAGGAAGGAGAAAATCTCACAGGGATATTTGCATTGCCCTTTTCCTCTTCGTAGAACTCATAGTAAAGATTGTGATCGGTGAGTATCTTCTTGAAATCGGTACTCTTTGATTCGGGGATCCAGCCGGAAAAGATGGATACATAATCGCCTTCGAAAACACCTGCCTTGAACTTATCGACCTCTCTGTAGAAACGGACATTGAATTTAAAATGGGGCATATCCTCTTTTATCTTTTCAATGAAGTGCTTTACCCTCAGATTGAAATTCCTCATGCCCTCAAGCAGACCCCATTTCTTATTTTCCAATGCCTCAAAAAGATCGGCGCCGCGCTCGAACTTCTCATTGAGGCGCTGCCTGAACAGCGGCGTCGCCCCCGCCGAGATCGCAATATAAAATGGAAACGAGGCGAGGACGATCCAGGTCAACAGCGGCGAGTAGAAGTACATCACCGCCAGAAAGACGAAGGTGAACAGCAGGTCGATCACGAGCGTCAGCGCGGAGCTGGTAAGGAAGTTACGGATGTTCTCAAGCTCGCGCACCCGGGCTACCGAGTCGCCGACCCGTCTTGCGTGGAAATAGGCGATGGGCAGCGCCAACAAGTGGCGGAATAGC
>JAIVYW010000072.1:0-7257 GCA_048635215.1 Candidatus Atribacteria bacterium | reverse complement strand
AGCGGGTGACCAGATCATAAAGATAGACGGAGTGGATACGGCAAAATTGAAACTACAGGAGGCCGTGGATATGCTGCGTGGCAAGCCGGGTACGCCCGTCAAGATAACCATGTACCGGACATCCAATCAAGAAGTAAAGGAATACAATGTTATACGAGATAATATCAAGCTCAAAAGCGTGAAATGGGATCATTATGATTCTGTTGGATATATACGGCTTTCCGACTTTAAGGAAACATCGGAGAGTGAGATCACGAAAGCTATTAAAGAGCTTGAAAAGAAGAATGTCAAAGGGTATATTCTGGATCTGAGAAACAATCCAGGAGGGCTGCTGGACGCGGCTATTGATGTTTCCGACCTCTTTCTGCCAAAGGGCACTAAGATAGTTTCGGTCAAGGGCAGAGGGGGGAAATTACTGGAAACGGCATATGCCAAGAAAAAACCTCTGTTCAATAACAAGCCCATCGTGGTTCTTATTAACGCTGGGTCCGGTTCGGCATCCGAGATCGTCGCTGGAGCATTAAGAGACACCGGCCGGGGTATTGTTGTCGGAGAGAGAAGCTTTGGAAAGGGCTCCGTTCAAAGGGTATTTCCATTGAGTGACGGCTCCGCAGTAAAACTTACGATCGCGAAATATTATACGCCTTCTGAGGAATCCATACACGGCAAAGGCATTAAGCCGGATATACCCGTTGAGCAGAAATATTACACGGACGAGGTGCTTCGCACAATATCAGATATTGAAGAAGGGAAATATATCGCCGATTATCTGAAGGACATGGCGGCAAGAATCAAATCAATGGAAAGAGCCGACGATTCTTTTGAAACTATCAAGGAGGGGTATGAGAAGCCCGAATTGAATACTTACGCGTTGAACCCACTCAATGTGCGAATATTGGAAAACCGATTGAAAAGCAATGGTTTGAAAGCGGATAGAGAGCTGATCCGTCTTATGATATTCAAAGGACTCAGTGAATTGGAAATGAACGGTGATGAGGATCATATCATGGATCCGATAATGGACGAACAATTAAAACATGCATTGAATGCAATTAAAGCGATTACATGGGAAAAGAAGTAAAAAAGAAAAAAAGAAAGAAAACACCTGTCAAAGGAAAGAAGAAAAAGACCTCCGCAGGAAAAAGGAAGAAAACCACAAAGAAGAAGGAAGTCAGATTCTCTTTGAAGAAATTTCTTCTCTGGGCGGCTTTTTCTCTCATCCTGGCGGTCGTTTTCATCCTTATTCCTGAAAAAACCGACAGGGCGCTGCTGGATGACCGCATCACACTGGATAAAAAAGCGACAAAGCCAAAAGCCGTAATAAAGGTGAAGCCGGTTGAAAAGAAGGAACCTGCTCCGGATGATAATTTTGACTATTTCAAAAGATCCTTGATGATAAATGGAAATCTGAGGAAGTATTTTCACACAAAAAAGATATCAAGGACCATGGTTGACGAGATATTCGAAGAGAAGACAAAGGGTAAAAAGAGATTCCTGTATACCACTTTTAATATTCAATTGACCGATAATTTTGATCTCAACGCAACTTCCAAGGAAATAATAAAAACGATCAAGGATAATGACGGCAGAATAAAAGATACATACACATACCTCATAGGAAAGAGGGAGATCATAACTTTTTATGTATCGGCCTTTGATCAGATCACACATTTCTTCTCCATCGAGAAGGGAATGGCAGAGGCGCTGCATGATGGCAAATCTCCTGTGATCGCGATCTTGATCGACGATTGCGGATACCTTCCGCCAAAATATTTTTCACTTCTGGAGGGATATGAGAATATTGACCTTGCCATACTTCCACACACACCATATGCCTCGCAGATGATCGCTTTTGCCCAGAAAAATAATAATGAAGTAATGCTGCACCTGCCTATGGAACCGAAGAACTCTTCTCAAGCGACGGACAAGGGTATGATATTTGCCGATTTCAAAGAAGATAAGATCAGAAAGCTATTTCAGGAAAACCTGAATTTTGTTCCCGTCGCCGTGGGATTCAACAATCACAAAGGGTCAAAGGTCACCTCGGACAAACGGGTGCTGAAGGTGCTCATGGATGTGGCGAAGAAAAAAGACCTCTTTTTTGTTGATTCAAGAACGACCTCGACCAGCGTAGGTTACGAGACCGCGATAGAGGCGGGGATACCTTCTATCAAAAGAGATGTGTTTTTAGATAATTCTTCATCAGAAGCATATATTATCGGACAATTTCACAATCTCTTCAAGATCGCATATATCAAGGGCTACTCCGTTGGGATCTGTCATATGAGAAGATCAACTCTGGAAACCTTCAGCAAGGTCTTTGACGAGATCAGGGCATTGAATATCCGAGTTGTGCCCGTTTCTTATATTATTGAGAACAGAGAGAAATTAAGAAACAACGGCAGACGGGATATACCTGATAACTTAAAAAAGATGCTGGCGAATATCGAGGAGGATTGATGCTTATTCTGGGCATTGAATCATCCTGCGATGAGACCGCATTGTCCATCGTCCGGGACGGAGTTGAGATCTTAGCGGATTCCAGGGAATTCCAGGACGAGATCCATGCGCCGTTCGGAGGTGTCGTCCCTGAATTCGCGGCGAGGCATCATGCGGAAAAGATCTCCATTCTTTTCAAAAGAACACTTGAAAAAGCAAATATCGAAGCCGATAAAATAGACGCGATCGGGGTCACAAACGGCCCCGGGCTTGTGGGGTCGCTACTTGTGGGATTCATGTTCGCCCGTGGATTATCGATCGGATTATCCAAACCATTGATACCCGTTAATCATATTCTCGCTCACCTTTATATGCCTTCGATGATCTTTCCCAAGGAGATATTCTACCCCCATTATGCAATTCTGATATCAGGCGGACACACATTTCTTATCCGGGCGGACTCCATCCTTAATTATGAGATACTTGCCAAGACCCGGGACGATGCCATCGGAGAAGCATTTGACAAGATCGCCTTCTTCATGGGATTGGGATACCCCGGAGGAAAGGCCATCGACAAGAGAGCCCTTAATGGGGATTGCGGCAGGATCGCATTCCCTATCACCAGATTTAAAGAAGATACCCTGGACTTCTCATTCAGCGGATTGAAGACAGCCACTTTGGAGATGATCCGGTCAAAAAAATATGACGGACAGGAGAAGGATTTCCTGGCTTCTTTTCAGAAGGCGGCATTCGATATCGTCCTTAATTCCGTGAATAAGCTGAACAGGGAGAAGCCCTTGGGCCAGATTGTTTTCGGCGGTGGAGTGGCGGCGAATTCCTTTTTACGCGATTATGCTCATTCCAAGATAAAGGACAAGTGCGTAAAATTATTCTTCCCCCCGCTGGAATACTGTACCGATAACGGAGCGATGGTAGCCGGACTGGCTTATCATCTTTGGAGATCCGGAAAAGAATTCAAGGATCAGGATGTTTTCTCAAGATCAGATTTTAGAAAAACTTACTGAGCCGATAATAGCACCGCTTTCGGGATACACCTCTCTACCGTTCAGAGAACTTCTGAGACAAAACGGCTTCACCGGCCTGTACTTCCCGGAAATGATCAATCCCTTCGAGATAGCACGGGGGAAATTCGACAAGACCTTTTCATTCGAAAATGACCATCCGTATGGGATCCAATTATTCGGCGGATTTCAAAAGGGTATCTTTCAGAATGCAATACACATACTCCTGAAAAAGGCCGACCCTGTACTGCTCGATCTCAATATGGGGTGTCCCGTAAAAAAAATACTGAAGACCGGCGGAGGGGTCAGGCTCTTAGAGAGGAAGGATGACGCGAAAGCGATATTGGAAGATATACGCAAGGTGTGGAAAGGCCCCTTGAGCATAAAAACAAGGATCGGGTTCACATTGAACGATATTGAGGAAACTGTATCATTTTTAAAAGAGCTCCAGGTATTTGACCTCACTTTTATTACGATGCATTTCCGTACGGTGGCGGAAGGATTCTCGCCGCAGCCGCATTGGGAGCTATATAAGCAATTCAAAGATCAGCTGAATGTCCCGCTGATCCTGAACGGTGGTATTTATTCCGTTCCTCATATTCGCGAGGTCAAGAAGAATATTTCACCGGACGGCATCATGCTGGCGCGTGGAATATTGATGAATCCTCTTCTTTTCAAGGAGCGGACGCCCTCATTGAATGAAAAGATCGACATGGCAAAATTCTTTATCAAGAAGTATTCAGAAATTTATGGAGAAAAGCGGCTCCATGAGATCCGTAAATTCATGGTATTTCTTTTCAAGGGGGAGATTTATTCAAAGGCGCTCAAGGAGAAACTTTTCGCCTCGACCAATCTCGAAAAATATTTGGAAAGCTTTACCTTTTACCGAATGTAACCTTTTTGCGCGCAAATGCGTTGTAATAGTATATGGAAGAACAGGAAGCAGTAGCCCTTATTAAAAAAGGCAATATGATGGGATTCGATCATATATACAAGGAGTATTCCGGAAGGATATACGGCTATTTGATCCGAATGGTGGGAAAGCCCTCAGAAGCTGAGGACCTTACATCAGAGGTTTTCTTCAGATTTTATAAAGGGATCGGAAAATACAAAGACAGGGGAATGCTCAGTTCGTTCATTTACAGGATAGCCCATAATGCTGCGATGGACTACTTCAGAAAATCAAAAAGGATCATTTTGTCATACGATGATAATATCCAAAGCAGCAAGGAAGAGAAGGAAGAAAGTCCGTATTCGGAAGAAGAAAAAATGATGCTGAAGGCGGGAATGTCACGGCTGTCGGCAAAGGACAGAGAGTTATTGATCATGTTCTATATATCCGGATTGTCGATCAAAGAGATAGCCGGATCATTAGGAAAAAGCGTGACAGCTGTAAAGGTCTCTTTGAAAAGAGCGAGAGACAGATTAAAAATTGAGGTACCGGTATGAAAAAAGAAGATATTGTCTTCACTAATGAAAGAGAAAGAAGGGTTTATCTCATGAGCATTGAGAAGATCTTGAAGTTTAAAGACAGCAAAGTTAAAAGATCCTCTATGATCACATCCATAGCCAGTGCTGTGGCAGTTCTATCCCTTGTATTCACGCTGTTTTTTGCTACCGGTGTGATACCAGGACGGCATGTAGAGGACAGTACACAAAATAATTATGTGGAATACGATGTTGAATTTTCTGAACGATACGCGGAATTTTTCTCGCTCACGGAAAGTAGCGATACATCCGATGTTTATGGAGAGCTTTTTTCAAATGGAACATAAATGCCTCGGCACGGGGATGATAGGATGATCGGTAATACTTCGCAGAGCCGAGGCGTTCAAAAGTTCAAGGTTCCAAGGTTAAAAGGTGGAGAAAAGGAAATAAAGATGGATTCCACGCTTTCGCGGGAATGACGAAATAATAGTAAGAGGGATGGAGCCTTCGCAACAAGCTCAGGATGGCTCAATAATATCAGTGACATTCAAAGAAGTGTGGGTGGAAAAGATTGTTCAAAAGTTGAAGGGTTATGCTACGCAGTGCACAAGCGGCAAGTGCAAAAGTGTGGTGGGGAAGGATTTTGTCATGCAGAGCGAAAGCGTGGCATCCAGTTTATCTCTCGTATTTTGTCTTTTCTCGATTCTTTACTTTACACTCCACACTTCAGACTTCACACTTCTTTATACACTCGTTCCATTCCTTTTATTAGATATTATATAGACATATCCCTTTTTCATTTTCCCGCCTGGATTCTTCAATCGCTTCCGCTCAATCTGAATGACACAAGAAGAAAGAGAAAGGGCAAACACGCAGGTTTGCCTCTACAATTGTTCATCTGTAATTCTCTCTTCTGCACCTATCAACTTACCACCCATTTCATGCGCGTGTGACATGTGACTTGTAACGTTTCACGTGAAGAAATCAAATATCATTTTCTCCTATTCCTTCCCTTCCCTCTTTTTACCTATAAACCTATCAACTTATCACCCTATCACCCATTTCTCCACCTTGAACTTTTGAACATTTCAACCTTTGAACAATCTTTTGTTAATGCCAAGTTGTAGGGTCGGGTGGAGCAAGGTGAGCCACTTCAATATTATAATAAGTACCGCTCCCATCAGGATACTCCATTTTTACCGGCTTATCCGCGATAACCCAACCTGATCGCGAGACCTTATTGCGGTTTACATTGACATACTTTGAAAAATCCATATATCCGGTTTTGGAATTACCCCCAATGTCCATGGAGTCAAAGGAAATAATAGTTCCCGCAAAATTCTCACTACCTGTGAGCTGGTTGCTGTTGGAAACGGTATATTTACCCATTACTATCACAATTCCCTTGAAATTCATACTACCGTTAAGTTTTAGATTTCCGTGGATAATGATAATCGGCGGCGCGACCTCTCCGGGATCCGAATAGTCCATATCCCCATTAAGATCTACTGGAGTTACACCGTTTGCTGACTGCCATTTAACAGTTGCGTCGGGATCGGTAAAGCAATATTTCCCATCTAGTATACCCATGCCATCTATATCGTCGGATGAAGACAAATGACCTTGTGCATCTGCCTCGTCGCAAATATCATCCGCCCATGAAGAAATCTGGTCACGAATGCTGTCACATTCCTCCGCAGTAGGGGCACATCCGGTATCCACTTCCGAAGTTATTGCTGACGAAATAGTCTGCGCACAGATCTTCCCATTAACCGTAGTCGCACTGCTGGCTTTAATATCGCCGCAGGAAAAGAGAGCTGATTCAAATGGATTCAATGGCATCGCCGAGGTGATCTTCGCGATCACCGTTCTTTTTGCGATCCGCGCCCACAAAGCAGTTGTATCGCTACCGGTCGTGATCAGTGATATCCATTTTTGCGGGTCTTCCTGGGGATAATAATACCCCGTTACCTTAACCCACATACAATGTTTCTTGGTGCTGAATTCCGGTTCTGTAACACCTGTTATATCAGTTATGGGATTGCTGTTCTCATTCAAGACCTGGACCTGAAAGTCCATGGATTCGAAATTAAACGCATAAGGGATCGTATTAGCGAATCCGCTGGACGGGGTCTTGCTGCCGGCAGATCGGAAATCCCAATCCTCATCTCTCATCAGAATATTAATAACACCATTAAGACCCTCCTCAGCATTATAAAGAGCGCAATCCACCGCATTGGAATATTGTAAGCTTCTTTTATAGCTCTTGACCACTCCGATGTAGATCAGCGAAAGAAGCTGAACTCCCGCCAGAATAACAATGACCAGCATTAAGATCGATCCTTTTCTCTCTTTCATATTTCTCTCC
>JAIVYW010000071.1:0-7285 GCA_048635215.1 Candidatus Atribacteria bacterium | reverse complement strand
AAGGCTGGGAGCCGTTTCGCACAATCCCAGATGGGCGATCGCGCTGAAATTCAAGGCACGGGAAGAGTCCACTGTTTTGAATGATGTTTACTTCTCGGTGGGAAGAACAGGAGCGATCACGCCGGTCGCGGTCCTGGACCCCGTTGAGATATCGGGTGCGGTAATAAGGAACGCTTCAATGCATAATCGTGAGATCTACATTGCTCTTGGCGCTGCTCCGGGAGATAAGGTGCTCGTTAAAAGGGCCGGTGATGTGATCCCGAAGGTCGTCAAGGTATTGGATTCCGGCGGAAACGAGATGATACCCTTTCCGGTACATTGTCCTTCCTGCGGAGCTGATATCCACTTCCCGGAAGGTTCCCCCATCGCCAAATGCGTCAATCCCCTCTGCCATACAATGATCAAAGAGCGTATATATCATTTTGTATCCAAGGCGGGATTCGATATAGATGGACTGGGGCCAAAGCAGATCGACAGATTCATGGAATTGAAGATCATCACCTCCATCCCTGACATTTTCAAGCTGAAAGATCACCCCGAGATCCGATTATTGGAGGGATTCGGCGAAAGATCCTTCCAGAGATTGACCGACAGCATCAATTCGGCTGCACATGTGCCTTTTTACCGCCTGATATCCGCTTTAGGCATAGATGAGGTCGGCGAAGTGACAGCAAAGCTCTTAACGAAACATTTTTCGGCTTTGGAAGAACTTATGTCAGCATCCGCAGACAGCCTTTCGGCCATTGAAGGCATCGGCCCGGTTGTTGCGGCCTCTATATACGAATATTTCAATGATACCGGCAATATCAAGATGCTGGAAGAGATGATAAGCAATGGGGTTGTGCTGCTCTATCCGGACAATAACAAAGACCAGGGTCCTCTGAGTGGCCTAAACTTCATCTTCACCGGCTCTCTTTCTTCTCTTTCAAGGAGCGAAGCAAAAAGAATGGTCGAAGATGCTGGCGGAAAGGTGCTGAGCGCGATATCCGGCAATTTAGATTATGTGGTAGCGGGAGAAGCCGCCGGCTCAAAATTGAAAAAAGCCCAGGCATTGGACCTGAAAATCATCGGAGAAGAGGAATTCAAGGGGCTCTTCAAGTAGGAAGGGCCCAGTGGACCCAGTAGCCCAGTGTACTAGGGACAAGCGCACCAAATGGGTGATAGGTTGATAGGATGATAGGTGCAGAAGGAAGAATTAATAAATGTAGAATATTTGTAGGGACAGGGCTTGACCTGTCCTCTGTCATTCCCAGGCGAATGACCCTGGCATCGGGGAGCAGGAATCCAGTTTTATTTCCCCCTGTCTTTTTCCCACTATGCACCTCACTCCCAGCACCCTCAATGTCGTACCCAGTCCGCGTAGCAAGCTGGTTGTTCCACTGGGTCCACTTGTACCTGGGTCCACTGCGAAGCTTAACTTTTGAACAATCTTCTCCATCTTAGACGCCACACACCACAGTTTATGCACATCCGCTATTACTCAAATTCAGCATCGAATGGAAACATTATATATCCGTAGTTTTTAATATATAATTTTGCCAAATTATATATTCCTTTTCTTGCATTTCTTTAAAAAGTGATATACTTGAGCAGGTATGGTATATTTTGTGCTTTTTGCATATTATGTAAATGAGTGTCGTAAAGAGGATATATGAAGTTGAAAATGATTTCCTTTTTTCTTATTACTTTTCTCGTTGTTTCATATAGTTATGCAGAAACAAGGATTGCTGTTCGAAATTTCCAAACAAAAAATTGTGATAAAGATTTTGGGGAAATAAGTTCACAGGAATTCCTAAAAGTACTTGGCGAAAACAAAGAATTAACCGTTATTGATAGAAAATCCATGGAGAATACTTTCAAACAAAAACACTTCCGTTCGGCCAGGTGTATTTCCGCTAGATGTGCAGTGAAAATTGGGAAAATGCTTGAGGTCGATTTCATTATTGAAGGAAAGGTTTCAAAAATCAGTGATATATTTTATATTGCTATCAACTGCATCGATGTGAAAACAGGAAAGATTAAATATTCAAAAAGCATTTATGCAAAGAAAGAAACAGATGTGCTTACCTTACTTTCTCATAATATTGCAGTAGAATTTTCAAATGAATATCTTGGAACCGATTTCCCATTGCTAAAATTAAATAGCAATGGAGCCGGATCAAATGGTAATAATAGTTTGGTTGATCCTCAACATTCAGTAGCTCTTGTCGAAATAAACAAAGCGTCCTATTTTTACTTTAAAGGAAATAAATTGAAAATGAAATTGAAGTGGAAGGAAGTGAAAAGCTTATTAATGAAAAATCCTGCAAGTAAACCCTATATGGAAAAAGAAGAGAAATTAACTAAAAATGATTTCATACCTGCACTTGTGATAATATGCATTTCAGAATTGTTTTTTATTGGAGGGTATTTCGTTTTGATTCTCAATTACATAGGCCCTTATATGTCTGATAGCGCTTCTAATACGCTGGCGGGAATTTGGCCTTATTCAGGACTCCTTTTCGGGCTTGGATTCATAATCGGAATATCGGTACTACAACCCACTCTCGATAGACTCAAGAAAGAAGCTGTTAATGCTTATAATTCAAGTCCTTCCGATAATAATATGAAGTTAAAGGGATTGTTAACATTATCAAAAAATGGACCGCGGGCTGGATTAACATTAGTATTTTAAATAGTATAGGTACCTGGTCTTCATTTTTTATGCTAACTTAGCTGCACGGAGACAGTCGTTACATTTGTTGCATTTTCATTAGCATTTATCATTATTTCCCTACCTCTCCGTACGCTTTTTACTATGCTTCTTTAACTTAAATTTCTTATTGAAAGGCTCAAAATCTTCTGGTTTAAGTTCTTCTCTTTTAATAAATATAATATCCATTTTATCTTCTGTTTCCTTCCATTCTTTAAAAGGAGTATTTATAAACCAATTCAATAAAACAAATTCGTAATATGGATTATCAGGTGAAGTTCCAAGTATTACTCTTCTTTTCTTTTTATTCATTTCTTCTAATTTTTCATAGTATTCAGGATTCAATTCTTTTGCAGTTCTTATTTTTTCTGTGAAGTTTCCGACAAAAAATATTTCATTTTCTGTCCAACCATGTCTAATTTCAATTTTTAACGATTTGAATGACTCTATTGCTTCTCTGTTGGAATTGTTAGAAAAATAGTAATTCACTGACTCATCATTTTTGTCAAGGAATTCATTTTCTCCTGTACATTCATGAAGATGAAATTGGTATGCTTCCTCCGTTGTTTTTTCTCCACATGAATTTAATATTAAAAGAATACTTATTAAAATTATTTTGATACATTTATCCATTTTTAAACAACCCTCACTTGTGAAATTATACCATAACTGTTTCAAGAGTCCAAACGAATGGAAATTGATCGGGTTATGTTCATTCGATTCAAGCAATTCTCTACTAAGTGAAAGAAGTGAAACACCGTCCCTATTTTCTATTCTCGGTATCTCCGATATCTCTGAATCTAGTTTTGATTATTAAGATATAATTTGGTATATTAACTTCGAGGGACTAAAATGAGTAGAAGATGTATATTATTTTGTTTGCTGATAATATTTGCTTCATATCTAGCACCTTCCGCTCTTGAGTATGAAGTGGAATGGACGAGAACATATAATTCCCCCGGAAATGGTAAGGATTACTGTTCCGGAATTGCTGTAGACACTGCTGGGAATGTAATTGTTACGGGCACTGAAAAAAGAGATGACATCGGGCAAAGCTACAATATTTGGACGCGTAAATACGATTCAGACGGGTACGAAATCTGGACCTCAACATACAATTCACCGTCTGATGGCTGCGACCAAGCTACGGATGTCGCAGTAGACAGCAGTGGTAATGTATATGTTACGGGAATTGAAAAAGGTGAATCTTACTGGATTAATGGTGATATCTGGACAAGAAAGTACGATCCGGACGGCTATGAGATCTGGACTTCAACATATAATTCACCCGCCAACAAGTCAGAAATTGCTAATGCGATTGCAGTAGACAATGCAGCAAATATATATATTACCGGATATGAATACAGAGATGACATCGGGCAAAACTACAATATTTGGACACGCAAATACGATTCAGACGGTTATGAGATCTGGACATCTACGCATAATTCCCCGGGAAATGGGGCTGATAGATCTTACGGGATCGCTGTTGACAATTCAGGAAATGTTTATGTTACAGGTAATGAAGAGAGAAATGACCTTATGCAAAATGAGAATATTTGGACCAGGAAGTATGATTCAAACGGTTATGTGATCTGGACCTCAACATACAACTCACCCACCGATTCATGGGAAACCGGTTTTGCGATTTCAGTCGATAGTTCGGGAAATGTTTATGTTACTGGAGGAGAACATGTGTCAGGACAGAGTTATAACATTTGGACGGCAAAGTATAACACTGATGGAGATGAGATATGGAAATCTGTCTACAATTCTCCTGCAAATGGTATAGATGAATGTTATTGTAATACAGTTGATGGTAGCGGGCATGTATACTTCTCAGGCTATGAAGAGAGGGACGATCTGGGACAGGGCAATAACATAATCACCTGCAAGTATGATACAAATGGTTATCAGGTATGGTTGTCCACATACAATTCGCCTGCGAATAGTAATGACAGTTCATATGCTATTGCAGTTGACAGTATAGGAAATGTTTACATTGCAGGTGGTGAAAATAGGTATGATCTGGGACAGGGATACAACGCCTTGATTCGCAAGTACAAGCTTCTATACAACATCCACGGGACGATAAGTGACGCTCTGGGAAATCCTATTAGGGATATAGAGGTCGCACTTTCAGGGAACTCTTCTGATGTCACACTGACCGATGGTGATGGGCACTATAAATTCGGCGTGACTCCTGGAGGGAATTACTCCGTTGCACCGGTGAGTAGTACTCATATATTCACTCCTGACAGCGCTTCATATACAAATGTTCTCAACGACGAGGTTCAGGATTTCACCGCTGAAAGTACTACCATAGAGAACCTGCTTGTGTTTCCCAATCCCCATACAGGGCAAACGGAGTATATCACTTTCCTCGGTCTGACCGAGAACCGCACCCTCTACATTTACGATATTAGCGGTGTGGAAGTATTCAAGGAATCTGATTTCAGTACAGCCTACAAATGGGATATGAAAAACGATTCAGGTGAGGATGTTACCTCCGGGGTCTATATCTATCGGATCACAAATGATATTAAAGAATTGCAGGTAGGCAAGATCGCAGTAATCCGATAGACAATTTCTTTGTCAATTCATGTTTTGACACATTCAATTTGCCTTATCCTTCATTGCTGATAAACTTTTTCGTCTTAATAATTATTCATTACTAATTGTCATTGAAAGTGAAGCGGTTCTCTGTTTCTTGTGCCCGGTATACTTGTTCCACTTGTCCCTGGTGTGTCACCGGGACTCTGGGGTTACTGGTACTCTGATGAACTTCGGGGACGGTCGTTGCATTTGTTGCATAATTGCACCTCATTTCTTCAAGATCCTCCCTACAGTCGATCTGTTAATGTCCAGCAACCGAGCGATGTCAGCTCGTGTGAACGCTGCTTTGAGAAGCAGGGTCAAAACGCTTTTCAATACTACCTTATCTCCCCTCGAGTATTTCATCTCCTTTAACTTTCCCAAGGAGAGTCCTTGTCCATGAAGGATCTTCTCACAACGCTCTCTGCAACGCTTAATATCTTCACGCTTCTCTTTGTTTTTTCCTTTCTCTCTTCCAGGTTGCCGCTTGTCAAAATTAATATATGCTATCTCATTCCCGATAGAATCCTTGAAGGTGGGAAATTCATCCGGCCCAGCATCCATGAATTCTAAATAATCCTCCGTTGATCTGAAAACCGGTAAGCTTCTGAGTCCTGAAATATTCTTCTCCTTGTTGCCTTTATAATATGAAGCACTTGAATATTTGTATTCTGATGGTTTTTCGCATATCTTTGCTTTTACCGGATTCATATGGATGTATTTCACCAAATGCATCAGGTATGATTCATCCAGAACTATCATCGATTTATATCTGTTCTGAAAGACATGACCTGCAACATTATATTTGTGATTAAAATACATTGCGTATCTGGTATTCAGACGCTTCATGAAATTGTGTAGATGTATCTTGTTCCTCCTTACGAGCAAATGAACATGATTTGTCATCAGGCAATACACATGGACAGCAATATCATGCTCTTCTAGGATCTCGTTGAATATTTCAAAATACTTCTGTCTGTCTTCAGGGGAAAAGAATAAAGGGTTCTTTCTTTGCCCTCGACAGATTATGTGGTAGTAAAATCCTTCTACATCAAGTCGTGCTGATCTTGGCATATGATACTATATCACAATTTTGCAACAAATGCAACGACCGTCCCCGACATTCGTCCCCGACATTCCCTAATTTTGCAACAAATGCAACGACCGTCCCCATTTAGTCCAATGTACTTCCCTTTCTCTCTCCCTTCTTGTCTCTTGTCGAAATTGATATACGCTATCTCATTCCTGATCGAATCCTTGAATGTCGGGAACTCGTCTGGTCCCGAATCCATGAAATCAAAATAATCGCTCGTTGATCTGAAAACGGGCAAGTTTCTGAGTCCAGAAATATTCTCTTCCTTGTTGCTTTCATAATATGAAGCGCTTGAATATTCGTACTCAGAAGGTTCATCACATATTTTTGCCTTCACAGGATTCATATGTATATACTTGACCAGGTGCATCAAATAAGCTTCATCCAGAACTATCATGGATTTATACCTGTCCTGGAAAACATGACCAGTGAGGTCGTAATGATGATTGAAATACATTGCATATCTTATATTTAAACGCTTCATAAAACTATGTAGAAGCATCTTGTTTCTCTTCACAAGAAGATGAACATGATTTGTCATCAGGCAATACACATTGACAGCAAGATCATGCTCTTCTAGGATCTCGTTGAACATTTCGAAATACTTCTGTCTGTCTTTAGATGAAAAGAATAAAGGATTCTTCCTCTGCCCCCGGCAGATTATGTGGTAGTAAAATCCTTCTACATCAAGTCGTGCTGATCTTGGCACATGATAATATATCACAATTTTGCAACAAATGCAACGACCGTCCCGTCAATCCGACCGTCCCCGAGATTTCGAACTGAAAAAGAAAAAGTACGCAAAGAAACTCAGGGCACTGAAAGCAGTCAAGAGACTGATATGCAAGGATATCTTCAAAATATTTTCGGAGATTGAAAAGATCGAATTACAAAATAAAGGAAAT
>JAIVYW010000070.1:0-7294 GCA_048635215.1 Candidatus Atribacteria bacterium | reverse complement strand
CCCGTATTTTCTCAATTATTATGAAATAGATGAGAACGCTGTTGTGATCATGTCGAAAATAATTCAAAACGGGATCAGGATCGGTGTTCCCTCCTGTTCTATTATGTATTCGTATTATCATGTGGACTTCTATTACAGGGGTTTTTCGCTCCTATTGAATCATCTTTTGAATATGGAGAATTTACACGCGATTTTCGTATTGTTTATCTATAAAAACAAGGTTATTCTTACCGGAAGAAGCCTTGATGAGCGAATTAATATCAATGAAATGCTCTCACATCTTGCGGACGGCGGCGGCCACTCTCTTGCGGCATCCCGTTCATTTCCTAAGAAAGACGAGCACATTGTAGAAAGAAAGATAAAGAATCTTATCTCTAATGATCTTTTTGCCCGGCCGGTGAATTTCTTTCTAAAAATGATGAATGCGGAACAGTTCAGTGTTGATAAAGCCGATAAGGGTTCAATGTATTTCAAGACATCAAATAGTCTTTGGGAATATCTTGATCTAATCTCCAAAGGTCATAAACCCTATCTGCTTTCAGGCAAGAAATTATTTTCCCCAAAGATCCACCGCAGCATTGTCCCCGAAGTTATGTTGAAACCGCCGCTGCCAATTCCATCGAACAGGAAAAAGAATCCGATAGTGTTAACTTTGAAGAAATACCTCTACCGTGTTCTGGATAAAGAGATACTTGATTTCATCTCTCAGATGTCGGCTACTGCATCAGAGCTGGGCGTCAGGGTCTTCGTTGTGGGCGGAGTGGTCAGAGAATTACTGACCGCGTATATTGAGAAGGGTGTTGAACTTGATCTTAGGGAAATAGACCTTTCGGTAGAAGGGAAGGACGCGATCCTTTTTGCAACGGCGCTTCAAAAGAGGATATCCGGAAGTAAATTACATGTTTACAGAGATTTCAATACTGCTACAATAAAACTCTTTAAGAAGATATCAGGAAAAAAACTGGGGATATCATTTGACTTCGCCACAGCGCGCAAGGAGATGTACACCTCGGGGGGAGCATTACCCACGGTAGATTTTTCTTCGATAGAGGATGATCTCGGCAGAAGAGATTTTACTGTGAATTCAATGGCATTAAGTTTGAACCGTGCCGATTTCGGAAGGATATATGACTTTTTTTCGGGCCAATCAGATCTTAAAGAAAAGAAACTTCGTATCCTGCATTCCAAGTCGTTCTTTGATGATCCTACCAGGGTTCTCAGAATGCTCAGGTTCAAGGATCAATTAGGGTTTGAATTGGAAAAACGGACGGAGCGGCTCCTTAGATTCTCTTTAGCGTTCGGCATCACTCAGAATATTCGGGGATTTCGGCTTACCAGAGAATTGAAGTCGTTATTTAACGGTCGAGACCCCATTGACGGCATCGAAGACCTCAAGAAATATGATCTCATCTGGGAGATATTCGGTATCGAAATCGACGATCTTTCAGAGCTGAATACATTGAACACAACTGTGAATTGGCTTAAATTAATTCACCCGGAGATACCGATAAGAAAGGATTTGATAATTTTTGGCTATTTTTTCCGAAAGAACAAGGGTAAGGGGATCAAGGAGACCTTCTTATTCAATCGAAAGGAGCTCTCGATCATTAAGGAGATCATTCAATTCAGATCATCCAGATTTACCCGCGCCTCAAAGTTTTCAACATTTGAGAAACGGCTGGGTAAAAGATCCAACGAGGCGCGCCTTTTCTATCTTTCATTATTGAAGGAAGAAGCTCGTGAGAGGTATATTCAATACCTTCTTCGTGCGATGGAATATTCCTCACCCATTCCTGGAGCTGAGTTGAAGCAAATGGGATATGCCGGTCCGGAAATCGGGGAATTGCTTTTCAAACAGAAGCTTCTTTGGCTCGATGGGCACAGTGTAAGTAGGGAAGACATCGAGAAATTGGCTGCTCAAATAAAATGAAAGGGTTATCCAGAGGAACGAGGCACGAGGCATTAAGAAGTGTGAAGTGTAAAGTGATAAAAACAGTACGAGGTACGAGGTGCGATGTACGAAGTGGAAAAAGAAGCACACCCGTAACCGGAAAAACAATATTTCGTTTAACCCATTAATTCTCCTGTCACAATCATATCACGCCGGAGCTATAAGCCTACGGGACGGAAGGTTGAATATTTTAACTAAATACATCCAATTTAGACAAATAAGTGGGTTGAAAAATTCACCACCTCCGTCCCTGGAGAATGGTGTTCTGAGTAATAAATACGATGACAATGGAATGTTTAGATTTGAGTCAATTCCAACGAACAATGAGTGATGTGTACCCTTTGTGGTACATAAACGAAGAGAGAGAAAGGAGTTGACCAAAGATGATATTCCCTCCGGGCGGAAGCTCTTTTTCCGTCTTCTGCGTTCCGCGTCCCTTACATACCGCTGCGGGTATGTAGCACTCCTCGCGCCTTGAATACATAGCAAAAAAGCCTTCAGCCATTGTTACCGTATTTATGAGACAGCACACTATGGCTAAAGATCAAGATTCTCCAATTGTTTTAAGATTATTTTAATAAGGTCGGCCTTGCTGCTCAATTCTTCTTTCAGGGCAGCGGTCATTTTTTGTTTCTTCTTTCCTTCTTTTAATTTACCCAGAATGGAGTTCACTTCTTTCAATTTATATCCCAGAGATTTCAGAGATGCGGCAAGCTGTAGTTCGCTGAGAACATTTCTCTTGTAGAAACGCTTGTTGCGATAGACCTTTGCAGGTGCTATTATCCCGAGTTTTTCATAGTATTTTACTGTCCTTTCCGGAATATCCATATTCGCGGCAACATCTTTTATATACAGATATGATGGGTCTTCAAAGAGGTTTTCTTCTTTAGGTGCTCCGACATCCGCCAATATCTTGAGGCATTCGCCCTCTTCATATCCCAGCTTTTTCAATTTCTTGAAGGACCTTATCACTTCAAGATCCAACTCTGAATAAAAACTCTTTTTAGAGAGAAGATTCATCTCAAGAAAATCTTCGAATAGTTCTTGACTTATGCGGCCTTTCTTTCTTAATTCTTCGGAGCGGAAACCTTTCTTCGACATATCTGCACCTCTGTGTCATTTTATACTATTGACGGTATGATGTCAAGAAAAAGGTACGAAGTACCGTTCACCATTTATTTAATGGTGAACAGCGTATTATCGATAAGCCGTGTGCTGCCGACAAAGAAAGCGCAGGCTGTCACAAGGTCGCCTTTAGGCGGAAGATCGCGGGGGACGGGTTTCAAAGTCTTTGAATCGTAAATATCGAAATAATCTATTCTGATCCCGGACAGGTACTTCGCTATGGTATCGGATATAAGCGCATCTGCGCTTAATTTTCCGTCGGCCGAACCCTCCGCAATGTAGGTAAGGGCAAGATTGATATTTAGGGCTCTTTCTCTTTCTTCCGGAGACAGGTATTTATTCCTGGAGCTCATCGCAAGCCCTCCGGCTTCTCTGATGATCTCGCCGCCGATTATCTCGATGGGGAAATTGAGGTCTTCCACCATCTTTTTTATGATCATGTACTGCTGAAAATCCTTCAAGCCGAATACCGCATGTGTGGGCTCAATAATATTGAATAGCTTAGCCACAACGGTCGTTACACCGTCGAAGTGTCCGGGACGGCCGGCACCGCAAAGGTGATCCTGCAAAGACCCCACTCTAACGGCAGTAAAACGCTCCCCGGGATACATGACCTCGTCATCGGGGAGAAAAACCGCGGCGGCTCCCTCGGAACGGCAGATCTCAATATCCTCCTTCTGCTGACGGGGATAATTGTCAAGATCCTCATCAGGGCCGAATTGAAGTGGATTCACATAGATAGAGACGATCATTTTACCCTTCAATGCCTTTCCTATCTTCATCAAAGAAGTATGTCCCTCATACAGGGACGCTCCATTGTAGGCACCAGCACCAAAGGAGCGTCCCTGTTTGCGCGTTTAAACTCTCTGACCTCTTTGATAGTCCTTAATATTTCCATCATCCCCTACTTTTTCTGAAACCTGATATTGATAATATCTCCATCCTTGATCGGATATTCCTTGCCCTCCAAATGATAAAGAGCGGCTTCCTTGGCGGCCTTTTCACTGCCCGCTTCGATCACTTCCCGTGCATTTACGATCTCTGCTTTAATAAAGCCCTTCATGATATCGGTATGTATCGCTCCTGCGGCTTCATGGGCTGTGCCGCCCTTTCTCAGCGGCCAGGCCCGTATCTCCATGTCGGAACATGAGAAGAATGTGAGCAATTGCAAAAATTCATATAATGTCGCTGTGAATTTATTAATGATCGGTTCTTCGATCTCCATCATTTCCAGAAATTCTTCCCTTTCATCTTCTTTCAGTAATGAGATCTCCAGCTCATTTTTTCCATTTACACTGACTATGGGAAAGCCATAGTTTTTGCTCAGCTCCTTACGAGGGCTTTCATCTGAGTTCAGAACCACAAATACCGGCTTCATGGTAAAAAGCTGAAAACCCTTCAGGAATTTCAACTTCTCCGGGTCGGTAAAGACACCGTAAACATTCTTTTCTTCCTGAAGAAGCTCCAGAAGTTCCGTCAAGATCTTTGCCTCGACAGGCCAATCGCTCTGCTTTTTACCCTTTGTTATCACATCAAAACGCTTTTGAACAATGGTCAGGTCATTCAAATAGAAATCCCCGAAAATAGAGTCGAGCTGAGCTTGGATATCCTCTGCCACATTGGCATGATCTCCCAATACTACTAAATATCCGTCCATCGTTTTGAGTTCCGAATCCGATATGTCATAGCCGGGAAAATCATAAAACACGAGTTTATTGTGTATCAATTTCTCTGTCTTGTATATGCGTGCAAGGGGCGGGATCCTCTCATCATGGACATCTACGGTGTGAAAGAATACCTTTTTTTCAAATAACTGAGAGGTATCCGTTCCCGTCAAAGCGCCGTAAAGTACGGACTTTCCTGATTGAGGAGGGCCGATTATTCCTAATTTCATTATCAGCAGATCTGTTGAGGGGAATCATCACCCTTCATCTTCTGTACCGCAATGGATGACTCGATATATTCTTTTACTGCATGAATAAAAACATCTCTGGGAATATACATAACCTTTTCATCCCCGATTGAATACTCTCTATTATCCGATGTATAGGGGCCTTTGTTCCGTCCTTCCAGATCCTCGCCGTTCAGTTTGGCGGTGATATGTCCAAAGAATCTGCTTTCTTCTTCGCTTCCATTTTCCACCTGAATGAGCTGTATCTCGAGGAGTTTGAAAGAGAACTCCTTTTTGAACTCAGCGATCACTTCCCTTATCATGGAAAATGTTTTCTTGAAATCCTCGTTCTTCTCCCTGTAATATATTTCAACCTTCATTTAATCCTCCAATTTATACAAGATCCGGTCTTTTTTCCTAGCGGTAAATATCGCCAGAAGTAATGAGCCGGCAAATAATACAGCACCGGATATGACCGCTGCGCCTTCGCTTTTGAAAAGCATGCTGCCAAAGATCACGCCCACAGTTAATGCCAGTATGGGTACAATGAAGATATAACTTTGGAGCAGTAATTTGCGGCCCGGGAATACCTTGATCCTGATATCCTGCCCTATCTCGAATTTCTTTGGGTCCTTGGCTTTTACCTTCACTTCAATTCCGGCTTTGCAGGACTTGCTCATGGGACAGGTCTCACAGGATTCACCGTCTTCAGTGATGCGGACCTCAATAAAATCCTCTCCAAGGGCAATTACCTTTGCTTTATCAATTCTTGACATATACTGTCCTCCCGCTATTAATGGTCGCGTCGGGTTCAAGGAATCTCTCCTTGTCCCGGTTCTCATCCGGCATTTTGTCAAAGTAAAGAAATGTCGGGGCGGAGCCGGTTTCCAAAAATCCCGGGTCCATTTTCAAGAGCTTGAAAGAGTTCACTGAATAAAGCCCGATAGCGGCTTCCAGATCTATCTTCTCCTTCTCAATTGGATGATTCACGGCCCAATAAATACCGAAAGAAGGCGAAAATGGCATGCCGTCCGAGCCGAATGCGGGCAAGCCGGAACGGGATACAATGGAGTTCAAAGGATTGTTTCTCTTATAGATATCTCCGAAACACTTCTCATACATTCCGCCTGGTCGGCCCCACATACCAATAAAATTTGGCTGCAGTGAAACGGGGCATCCCAGATCTTCCAAAAGGTCCAATTCACGGTCGAATATAAACTCCAGATGTTCCAATCTGAATGACTGTGCGGCTTTTGTATCTTTAATTGCCTCTAAAAGGAGTCTTACGGCATTATCGCCGATGGCGTGTACCGATATCTCCCTTAATGCCTCAAGATCGGCATAAAAGAGCTTCAAGAGCTCCGCCTTGGTATAAAAAGGCGCAGGCGCTCTGCCTTTTCCGATATATTCAAATGAAGTGGCAGCGGTGCATGCCCCTATTGACCCGTCCAGAAAGTATTTCTTGCCGCCGTATCTGATCCTTTCATTGGAAACCGGATCTTCCAGATTAAAGGGCTCCATCGTGAAATAGCGGATCTTCAGCTCTTTCAGAATATCCGATCTCTTTAACAAATGATCGTAGTACATAGGATCCACATAATCGCAAAAAGCTAAGACCCCGAACGATAGCGCTTTTTTTTCCGCCAGAGCGAATCCCCTCTCTACTGTTTCCCGCGAAAATTCGAAATAGCTCCCGAGATTGATGGAGTCCCTCTCCATTAAAATTCCTTGCGGATCAACGCTGCATCCTTTTTTAATAAGCATTTCGGCAGCAGCGGAGTTGACCACACTCTTATGGCCGTCAATTCGCCGGGCGGCAATGGGTAATTCCCTTGATATCTTATCCAGATCACTTCCCGTGAAATTACCGCCATCCGTAAAAGAGGAATCATCCCACCCCTCGCCAAAGAGAAAGGCGGACTTGTATTTGTTCATATGATCTAAGAACTGCTGCTGAATATTCTCTATCGATCGGCTATGCATAAGGTCCACTGACGCCTGATAAATAGCATAGCCGGTGAAATGAAAATGAGAATCGGCAAAGGCGGGAGAAATATAGCAGAATTCAGAGGCGGAATCCTCCGCGCAGGCTTCTTTCTTTATCAGCACCCCATCCTTGAAGGTGAGCTTGAAATGACCTTTTTGCCCCCAGATACTTACTCGGGGCAGGGTCCCGTCAATTTTTTTTCCGGTTCTTAAGTTCATTTAGGATCTGATTCTTGATCCTCCTGATCTCCTGAGCCGCAATTATATACGCTTCATCGTCATCTTCAATGTGGGCAATATCATCCATCTTCTTGCCGACCATGGATTCTATCCGCTTCAGC
>JAIVYW010000069.1:0-7300 GCA_048635215.1 Candidatus Atribacteria bacterium | reverse complement strand
ATTAGGGTGAACCAAACGGGCTGACAATTCGGCTTCTTTGACGAACATATCCTTCAATTTTGTATCTTTGGAGATATCTTCTTTGATGACCTTTATAGCGAATATCTTGGAAAATCCTCGAGCGCCGAGTTTTTTAGCTTTAAAGACATCCGCCATACCGCCGGAGGCGATTTTTTCGATTATTTCATAGTCTTTTACTTTTCCACGCATAAATTAATAAAAATCCTTCAATTGCCAATATGATTATACTACTTACAGGAATTATTTTCAAACCTACATATTTGTAAATGGTGATAAATATCACATTATTAATAAGATTCAATGAGATGAGTAATATCAAAGAGCGTATTGCGCCGAATTTTCCTCTAAGAACATGGTGAATGTGTTCCAGGTCTCCCCGCATCGGGTTTTTCTTTTGAACGGATCTGCGTATTATCGCGAAGGAAGTATCGAAGAAGGGATAAAAACAGATCATGATAAAAATGGGAAGAAGATAGAAGCTCGACACACCGGTAAATGCCGCTTTGAAGAAGTGAAAGAAGATCAATCCCAGAAAGTGCGAACCCGTATCTCCGAGGTATATCTTGGCTTTGGGAAAGTTTACCAATGTAAGAAGCAGCATGGTCGAAAAAAGAAATAGAAGGGAAGGATCCCTGTAAAAGAAGAATACACAAGAGATCGAAATGAATGTAAGAGATAGAAGGAGGCCGTCAATACCGTCGGAAAGATTAAAAGCATTGAAAATGAAAACAAGGAGAAAGAGCTGAAAAATAGTTGTTGAAGGGAATAGGAGAAAGTAGAGTCCCGCCGCGGAGATCTGTAGTATCAGTTTAAATATTGCCGATAGATCAAAGATATCATCCAGGATGCCGATGAGAAGGACGAAAGCACCGATGAGCCCGAATTTTATGTCCCCGCTGGTATAAGAAATGAAGGCAAGCGGTATCAGAAATACCAAGCCCAGCATTCCGGGAGGTTCACCTTCCTTTGCGGGGAGAAATCCGCTTATCCGAAGAAGCAGGTAAATGCCGAGTAAGGAAACCCCGAGATTAAGGTATAGCGGATGAGTTATACAAACCTCTTAAAATATTCTATGGCTTCCTGAAGTCCTTGTTCGATCGCGATCTCCGGCTTCCATTTCAATATTTTCATCGCCTTTGAAATATCCGGCTGTCTTATCTTCGGGTCATCCACAGGGAGTTCCTTATATTCGAATCCCGCGGTATTTTTAATTAGCGAGTTAACGATCTCCCCGAATTCCTTTATCGTCATTTCATGAGGATTGCCAAGATTGATCGGGCCCGGATCATTTGAATTCATCATTGCGATGAGTCCGCGAACAAGATCGGAAACATAGCAGAATGATCTAGTCTGTTTTCCATCTCCGAATATAGGCAGCGGTTCATTTTTCAGAGCGCCTATGCAGAAGGCTGGAACTACTCTCCCATCGTAGGGGCGCATATTAGGGCCGTAAGTATTGAAGATCCTAACGATATGTGTATTAACGCCATGAAATCTGCGGTACGCTTCCACCATCGATTCCGCATAGCGCTTTGCTTCGTCATAAACACCTCTCGGGCCGATCGGGTTCACATTTCCCCAGTAATCCTCTTTTTGAGGATGAACCAGCGGATCTCCGTAAACCTCGGAGGTTGAGGCCATCAAAAGAGCGGCATTGTGTCTCATTGCCATTCCCAGGGCGGTATATGTGCCCAATGCTCCGACCTTAAGCGTTTGAATGGGAAGCTTCAGGTAATCGATGGGCGAGGCAGGGGACGCAAGGTGATAGATCTGATCGATCTTATCTGAAAGAAAGATGGGCTTTGAAACATCGTGTTGAATAAAATTGAAATCTTTTCTGGGCAGCAAAAGGCGAATGTTCTCAATATTACCGGTGATCAAATTATCGATCACAATTACATCATGTCCCTGATCAAGCAATGTCCGGGACAGATGGGATCCGATAAATCCGGCCCCCCCCGTAATAATTATTCTCATATACCCATTCCGATATATGTCAGCCCGTTTTCGTCCATATCATTTCTTGAGTACATATTTCTACCGTCAATGATCAGCGGAGTTTTTAAGCGTTTCTTGATCTCGCTCAGATTAACCTGTCTGAATTCCTTCCAATCGGTAATAATCAGCAGCGCGTCTGCGTCGTTGAGTGTATCGTAAGCATCCTTTACATAATTTACGCTCTCAGGGAGAAGTACCGCGGCATTCTCCTGCGCTATGGGATCATAAGCAAACACCTCCGCGCCGTCATTCAAAAGCCAGGGTATTATGTCCAATGCGGGTGATTCACGCACATCATCGGTATTATCCTTGAAAGCAAGGCCCCATACGGCTATCTTCTTTCCCTTTAGGTCTCCGAGCTCTTTCTTGACCTTGGCATAGTAAACCTTTCTTTGCTCGTGATTGACCTCGACGACTTTCTTGAGTATCTTGAATTCATAATTGAGTTTATCGGCAATATCAATTAGCGCGAGCGTATCCTTGGGGAAACATGAACCGCCGTAGCCTATTCCGGCGTTTAAAAATTTGCCGCCGATCCTGGTGTCAAGTCCCATTCCGTATGCTACCTCGCGAACATTGGCGCCGACCTTGTCGCAAATATTGGAGATCTCATTGATAAAAGAGATCTTAGTGGCCAGAAATCCATTGGACGCGTATTTTATCAGCTCCGCCGAAAGGATATTGGTTTTTATGATCTTATCTGTGAGAGGGCCGTACAGCTTTGCGATGGCTTCGACCGCTTCTTTCTTGTCAGAGCCCACTACCACCCTTTCAGGATACATGAAATCGTTTACCGCACTTCCTTCTTTGAGAAATTCAGGATTTGACACAACGGCGAAAAGATCCTCAGAAATATTTTCCTCAATAAGCAATTGCTTTACATAATTTCCAGTTCCTACAGGAACGGTTGACTTATTTACTATGATCACTTTATGATCGATAGCGGGGGCAAAGTGTTTGATCGCGCTCACGAGATAGCTCAGGTCCGCTGACCCGTCCTCGGCCTGAGGTGTTCCTACCGCTATGTAGATTATTGAGCTTTTCTTTACCGCTTCTTTGGAATCTTCAGTGAAGGTCAATCGGCCTTCTTTAATATTTTTCTTCAGAAGCTCTGTCAAGCCGGGCTCGTATATAGGGGATTCCCCATTTCTCAATTTCTTGAGTTTTTCAATATCAACATCTACTCCAATAACATGATTTCCCAATTCAGCGAAACATGTAGCCGTGATCAGGCCGACATAGCCTGTACCAATGACAGTTATCTTCATACATTCCTCCAAAATATTTTAACCATCAATATGCCCCCTTGGAGCTGAGTATTGCGGGTATTGTTTTCAAAATTATCTTAATATCAAGCCACATTGACCAATGTTCAACATAGAAGATGTCTAATTTTACCATATCGTCAAAGCTTAATTCGCTTCTTCCGGAAACCTGCCATAATCCGGAGATGCCTTGCTTAACACTAAGGCGTTCATTATGCCAGGGCAGGTATTCCTCCACTTCCGAGGGTACCGGCGGCCTGGGTCCGACGATAGACATCTCACCCTTGAAGACATTAAGAAATTGCGGTATTTCGTCGATAGAGAACTTCCGTATAAATTTCCCGACTATGGTTATTCTGGGATCATTCTTTATCTTGAAAGTAGGCCCGTCAGTCTGTTCATTGAGATGCTTAAGATCTTCCTTGATCCTTTCCGCATCCGCTACCATTGAACGGAATTTCCAGCATTTGAAGATCCGTCCATTCTTTGTTACTCGGAGTTGCGAGAAAAGAACGGGCCCCTTTGAGTTGATCTTAATAGCGATAGCAAGTAAGAGAAAGAACGGAGAGCCGATGAGAAGGAAAAGAGAAGAAAAGGTGATATCCATCACCCTCTTTAGGGCGAGATTCAAACCCTGTATCGGGGAAGGGCTTATCGTCAGGGTGGGAACGCCGTATATTTCAGTGACAGATATCTTAGACGCCAACAATTCAAATAAAGACGAAGCGATTATTACATGAGTGCCATGTTTCATCGCGGTATGGATGATATCGATCTTGTCTACATCATTAATGTGGTCATCCGCGATCATTAATTCAGATATCCCATACTGTTTAATAAGCCTTGAGAGATCCTTCAATCCGCCCAGCGTTCTCTTTCGTTTTTTCCCGTCCAATGAGATATATCCAATGAAGTGCATTCCATGAGAAGGGTAATCCCGTAATTTGCTTTCAATGTCTTTTCCGGTTTCAGTAAAACCGATTATCGCGATATTCCTTACTCCGAATCCCTTGGAATAAAGAAATATCTCAAATCGGCTGAAAAAGAAATGGAAGAAGAAAATGGAGATGAAAGTGAATGTGAACCATAACAATAGAACTGTTCTTGAAAAAAGAAAGCCCTTTGAAAAGAAGATAAAAAATATGGTGATCAGGAAAGCGACACCGATTCCGTTAAAGACATACTTGAGTTCGTCCAGTGAAAAGAAAGCTCTGCGGTGCCTGTAAACTCCGGTTATCAGAAAGGAGAAGAGTTTAATGAAAAGCACTATGAAGAAGAGTTCAAAATATTCCATGAAATTGAGTTCCGAACTATTCAGGATCTCATTATGCCTGAGTAAGTATGAAAGGTGATAGGCGAAATAGACAATGAAGCCATCCAGGAGGATCTTGATACCGGTCAATAAGTGTCTCTGGAAGATCTTTCTTTTCATTCTATCGTTTTTTCAAGGTTACAGTGAATAGCAATCTCCTCTCCGGGCGAAACATTGATCTCTCGGGTGCATGGCAAGAATCCGTTTTTGTGAATAACGATCTTGTGATAGCCCGCTTTCAATGGCATGGCCTGTTGAGGTGTGGTCATCATTTGAACATCATCGACATAAATATCCGCTTGAGGGGGATAAGAGGTGATGAATGCGTGAGCATAGATCTTGGAAAAATTATATGTAATGGTTTGGGACTTGTCAAGATTATATGAAACCTGCTGCTGAACATCATTGTCCGGGTAGAGGAAAGTAAAGTTATACTTGCCCGCCTGCATTCGTTTGGTAAAACTTGATTCCTTATTACAGATACCGATCTGTTTGCCCTTTGCACTTACGATCCCCCAGGGAACTATCCTGAATGTGACATTAATGAACTTGGGTTCCAGAGCTATCGTATAGGTTTTCGAATCACCTGAGAATGTGATGATCTTCTCTATTCCTTCATATCCCGATTTTTTAAGCTTGATCGTATGGCTCGCGGTCTCTTTATCCGGATTATACGAATATATGTAGGGAGATTCCTGAGAAAGAAGCTGATCATTGATGTACAGCATTGCGTCCTTGGGGTCGAATTTGAAAGTGACCGTAGAGGTCTTATCCTCCAAATTGATCGAATGAGGAATGGTATTGGTGTTCCTTGCGAATATTTTCTTTGTGATATTCTGATACCCGCTTGTGGAAAAAACCAGATTATAGTCAATATATGACATGATATCTATTGAGTAAATACCTGTGGATTCCTCATGTGTAGCTATTATAGTATCGTTTCCTGCCATATTGACAAGCAGCGGAGCGGGGTTTGAGCGGAAGATGTACTTCACGGGCAAACTGGGAGAGGAGACATCGATCTCACGATATTTGTAATATGGCACCAGATTAATATCAGGGAGAAAGCCCGGGCGGTACTTAAGTGTATGCTTTACCGGTGCTTTGAAAGGGAAAGCGTCAACAAAATCCCTGTAGTATGAGACAAAGAAGATGTCAAAAAGCAATAGGGGAATAATGAGCATCAAAAGGATATTCAATATCAATGCGCCAAAACCGATACGCTTTTTTTCTTTCGGCTTTAGCATTTTCGCCGCGCTTTTTCTGGACTTTGTTCTCTTTCTCGAATTGCCTGCTACCTTGCCGGTCTCTATGTCATCATTACTTTTTTCCGCAAAATAGGGTATCTTCTGGATCTTTCGGGATAGAGAGGCTAATTCGTCAAATTCTTCCTTGATGTCTTTTTCGAACATCTTGTGCATAAGGTTCGCGACATTCAAGTCCTTAACTGGTATCCTGTTCTCGAAAATGAAGTCCTCAAGATCCTTCTGGAACTCGGCTGCGGTCTGGTATCTTTCATCAGCCGAATATGCCAATGCTTTATTTAAAATGTTATTAAGCTGCGGGTTGATCCCGGGAACGATCTTATCAACAGCTATGAAATTCCCATTTCTTACCTTCTCAAGAATATCAACGGAGTTCCTTCCCGAGAAGCACTTTTTCAATGTGATCATCTCGTATAGAATAATGCCCATGGAGTATAGGTCGGAACGGCGGTCAAGTTTTCTTCCGAAGGCCTGCTCCGGAGACATATAGGAAACCTTTCCCTTCAAGACGCCGGTTCGCGTTTCTTCTACATTATCAGCGGCTTTCGCGATGCCGAAATCGGTAACCTTCACTGACCCTTCATAAGAGACCATAATATTCTGGGGAGAAATATCCCTATGGATGATATTCAGAGGATTTCCGTTAATATCCTTTAAGTTGTGCGCGAAATCTAGGCCCATCAGCATTTCGGAGGTTATTTTTAATGCGATAGGGTACAGATCTTCCTTTTGTCCGGCTGCAACCCGCAGGATATCCCGGATATTCTTGCCTTTGGCATATTCCATCACTATAAAAAAGTGCTCTTCCTCTCCAAGGAGGTCAAAGATCTTTACAATATTCGGATGATCCAATTTGGATGACAGCTTCGCTTCCTGAACGAACATTGAGAAAAACGATTCATTCTCTCTCAAATGGTCATGGAGTTCTTTTATGGCGTAGAATTTCTCAAAGCCGTGTGCACCTTTCTTGCGGGCTAAATACACCCTCGCCATTCCACCGGTCGCCAGTTTTTTCAAGAACACATAGTCTTTGAAAATAATGAAATTTTCCCATCGGCGCAACATTATGCTACCCTCACTACGACGATGGTAATATTGTCCAAGCCGCCCTTTTTTAAGGCTTCGTTAAGCAGGATATTGGCGATCTCCTGGGGATCTTCGAAACGATTCAGAAGTTTCTGTAATGTCCTGTCCGGCACCATATCGGAAAGTCCATCGGAACATATCACGAAAATGTCGCCCTTAGAGATATCCATTTGTGAATATTCGGGAAATATTATATCCTGGCCGCCCATGGCGCGCATTATTACATTCTTCCACTTATGGGTTCTCGCTTCATGTGTGGATAATCTATTGAAGCGCAGCTGCTCATTCACCCAGGAATGATCATATGAGATCTGAAACAATTTCTCCTCGCGGAGAAGATAATTGCGGGAGTC
>JAIVYW010000068.1:0-7333 GCA_048635215.1 Candidatus Atribacteria bacterium | reverse complement strand
GATTACAAATGACCAAAATGTAGATAAACTTTTTGACAAGAACAATCCTGAAAGAATTTTTGAAAGAAATGACCAAATGGAATGGGTGAATAATCTTTCTGGGAATACAAAAGGGTACAATACTAGAAAATCTGCATTTTGGAGACTTATAATAAATGTGACGAAATCTTACTATCCTGAAAAATGGTATTCTCATATTGCTTGGACTAATCTTTATAAAATTGCACCTGGGAATGGAGGAAATCCAAATAGTAAATTACAAATACAACAGAGAAAATATAGCTTTGAAATATTACAAAAAGAGCTTGGCGATCGCGGAACAGACAGGGAATATGCTTTCGCAGGCGATAACCACATACAATCTTGGCGAAATATACCTTTCCTTCAATGTGATCGATGAAGCCGAGGAGTACCTTAGGCGGTATATGTATATCAATCGGATGATAGAGAATAATCTCGGGATAGGATACGGTTCCTCCGGGTTGGGAAGCGTATGTGAGAGAAGGGGAGAGTTTTCCGCCGCTTTGGAATACTATGAAGTCTCGTATAGTAAGTTTACTGAACTCGGAAGCAAAGGCCTCGCGCTTTATGCCTTGGACAAATGGATACGATGCCTGATAAAAGCGGGCGAATTAAAAGAGGCTGCAAAGAAATTCTTCCTGTATAAAAAAGGGACTGGGGACGATAATTCCACCGATATACGCTATATTGATGCTCTGTTACAGGGAGCGGTAGGCGGCAATGAAGAAGCCGTTGAAAAATTTGAGATCATACTTTCCGAGACAAGAGCTGAAGGCACAAAGGAAGATCTTCCCGATATCCTGAAGACTATTTATACGCATACATTGAAATATGACACAGCTAAAGCGGAAAAGATAAAAAATGAGATGATCGCGTCGCTGGAAGACCTTATGAACGATGTCCCTGAGGAGTTTCAGCAGAGTTTCAAAGATTATTATCTTAATATCTGAAAATTCCTTGACTTAAACATCTAATTTGCTATACTTTTTCAAAGGAGATTTCCATGAAAAGTTCATTCCCTGAAGGTCTTACTTTTGATGATGTCCTCTTGCTCCCGAACCGATCTGATGTTCTCCCGTCAGAAGTCGAGCTTGTTTCGAACATTACTGAACATGTTGCCTTGAATATCCCTTTGATAAGCGCTGCGATGGATACCGTTACGGAATCCCGTCTTGCTATTGCTATTGCCAGGGAAGGCGGCATAGGGATCATTCACAAGAATATGTCCATCGAAAATCAGGTTGACGAAGTACGGAAAGTAAAGCGTTCCGAAAGCGGCGTGATATCCGAACCCTACACTTTGTCACCGCATAACACTATTGCACAAGCGCGGGATTTGATGCTGAAGTACAGGATCTCCGGCATACCCATAACTGTCGATGGCATTCTCAAAGGCATAATAACGAATCGTGATCTGAGATTTGAAGAGGACCTGAGCAAGAAGATCGCCGTCGTCATGACCTCCGAAAAACTCGTCTCAGCCCCTGGAAACACATCATTGGAAGAAGCGAAAGGCATTCTCAAGAAATATAAGGTTGAGAAATTGCCCCTGATCGACAATGAGGGCAAATTGATCGGCCTGATCACCTTTAAAGATATAGAAAAACGGATAAAGTACCCGATAAGTTCAAAGGACGCAAAAGGAAGGCTATTGGCTGGAGCCGCTGTTGGAGTTACTCCTCAAACGATGAAGCGGGTCAGCGGCCTGATCGACGCCGGGGTTGACCTGATCGTTATTGACAGCGCACATGGCCACTCCAAAGGGATCATGAGCACTTTGGAAAGTATTAAAAACAAATTCCCCGATATTGATGTAATAGCCGGAAATGTCGCCACCGCAGAAGGCGTAAGAGACCTTATTGAGCGAGGCGCGGATGCGGTGAAGGTGGGTATCGGCCCGGGGTCCATTTGCACTACGCGTATCATTGCGGGTGTAGGCGTACCCCAATTAACTGCAGTTCTGGAATGTGCCCAAGAGGCGGATAAGCATGGGAAAAAGATCATTGCCGACGGGGGGATCAAGTTCTCGGGTGATATAGTAAAGGCACTCGCTGCCGGAGCGGGGGCCTGTATGTTGGGAAGCCTGCTTGCCGGCTGTGAAGAAAGTCCGGGAAATACAGAGATCTACGGAGGCCGGAAGTATAAAGTATACAGAGGCATGGGCTCCATTGGCGCTATGAATAAGGGAAGTGGAGATAGATATTTTCAGGATAGATCGAAAAAATTCGTACCGGAAGGTGTTGAGGGCAGAGTAGCCTTTAAAGGAGCATTGCCTGATACGATATATCAATTGATAGGTGGTATTAAAGCAGGGATGGGGTATTGCGGAGCAAAGGATCTTGCGAAATTACATTCAAAAGCGCGCTTTATCAAGATAACTCAGGCGGGATTGATCGAATCACATCCCCATGATATTACTATTACCAGGGAAACGCCTAATTATTCAAGAGAATAGGTCTATATCCAGGAAATATCAAACTCAGTAAAAGAATGTCCATGAGAAATGGATTTGGGGATCGTAACTTCAACCCCTTTACAGCCGCTTAATTCAATGGCTTTCTGTATCCATCCGCCTATGCGTCCTTCTATATGTGGATCAATGCCGGGGAAGTCGGTGATCCTGACGATCGCGGATTTGGACTGGAGATCAGCGGTCTCCATTGCGGACGGACTGTAATATGTCGGCATTATCCGGCTCGCCTTTTTTACAATGAATCCGGGGCTGCCGAATTTAATGAATACCTTATAAATCCCGCCCAATGCCAATTCGGCGCTGAAGCGCCCGCTCAACCAGGCTCCCTTGAGATCTCCACCGTAGAATATCCGGCAAAGCTGTGTTGTCGGTTCCACTATTGAGGGTTCAATAGGATACCACATACTTGTGAACGCCTCTTTCATTATTTCCCGGGATTCCTTCGAAAGGGAATTCATCCACTCATCATAGCCGTCGCTATGAAACTTTTTTACGAATTTTGGAATTGATGCAACCGCCGCTCCTTTCACTTCCATAATGCCTCCAATCTAATTTCCTGTATAATGATAACTGAAAAAGTAGAAAATTTCAACTTGATGATTGGAAAAAAAGCAATAAAACCTTATACTATAAGCAAGGAGGAAAGTTGGAAGCCGCATACGGTTATAAAATAGAGAGAAAGCTTGTTAATAAAAATGTAAGCCGGCATCGTGGAATCCGCAAATGCAAATGAATAAAAATAGAATATTCAGACTCAACAGGGAAGAGCCGGGCAAGGGGGATTATGTCCTCTATTGGATGCAGGCCTCTCAGAGCTATTATGACAATCATGCCCTTTACCATGCCATTGAAATGGCAAATGAGCTGCAGCTTCCGCTTGTTGTACTTTTTTGTATTATGCCTGAGTCTTCAACTGATAATTTCCGTCATTACGATTTTCTGATCAGGGGACTTTATGAAACAAGGGATGCAATTGAGGCCGCGGGAATAAAATTCATTCTGAAATGGGGAGCGATACAGGAGAGTGTGCTGGAATTATCCAGGAATGCCGCTCTTGTGATATCCGACGCTTCTCCGCTCCCGCATATGGTGGACCTTCGAAGGAGCATCGCTCAGGAACTGAATATACAATATTTACAGGGTGATTCTAATTCGATCGTACCGTTCATAATAGCTTCAGATAAGGAAGAGAGCGGGATATATTCGATCAGTAGAAAAATAATGAGCCAGTTGGGGGATTTTCTGGATCTTCCAAATGAGCCACCGAAAATAGATAATATTTGGGCCGAGGACAAGAAAATTGAAAGTTCTTTCACGCTTGAAGAGGCCCATGAGAAACTGAAGGATTATAAATACGAAAATAACTGTATCGTTTCCGATTATTTTACCCCCGGCTATTCAGCGGGAATGCGGAGGATGGAGGAGTTCTTTAGTACCGGAAAGCTTGAAAGCTACCACTTGGATGGTAATGACCCCGCAAGAGAAGGCAAATCTCTATTAAGCCCGTACCTGCATTTCGGCCAGATATCCACGGTTCGCGTCTGCATGGCAGCTCTGAAATACTCCGGAGGCACCGGATGTCAGGCATTCATCAAAGAATTAGCAGTGAGAAAAGGCTTGGCTGAGAATTTTGTATTTTTCAATGATAATTATTTCAATATCCGTTCACTGCCTCATTGGGCCTTAACAACATTGAACGAACATATTTCGGATAAGCGTGAATATATCTATACTTTGGAACAATTGGAAAGTGGAGAAACTCATGACCCGTATTGGAACGCTGCGCAGAAAGAAATGACCCTTACCGGTTATATGCACGGCTATATGCGTGCGTATTGGGGGAAGAGAGTTATAGAATGGAGTTTGACACCCAAAGATGCTTATGACCGCCTGATATACTTGAATGACAAATATCAGCTTGACGGCCACGATGCCAACGGTTATGCGGGTATTGCCGGATGTTTCGGCAAACATGACAGGGAGTGGTTTGAGAAACCCGTACTCGGCAGCGTGAGATCAATGGACTCAAGTGAACTGGGATGGAACTTTGATCTTGATAAATATGTTAAAAGGGTGAATTCTCTAAAAAAGCAGAGTGCGGGTAAATAAAATATATCATATGAAGTTTATTTCGGGTATATCCAAATGTTGACGATCAAAAGACCGGAGCATTCCGAATTGGAAGAAATGAAAGTATTCGACTGGCCGATATGGGAAAAAGAGATATCCGAATTCTCCTGGCATTATGATTCCCGGGAGGTATGCTATCTCCTTGAGGGAAAGGTTGAGGTTACGGTCGGGGGCGGAGAAGTATTTGAATTCGGAAAAGGAGATCTTGTGATCTTTCCCAAAGGACTTTCATGTAAGTGGAAAATCATTAGTCCGGTCAGAAAGCATTATAAATTCGAGTGAACATGGTCAAAAAACAGGATTTGAAACATCTTATTCCGGGTTATATAATCCAGAAATTCGCAGAGGGGAAATCCAGTGGATATATAGAAGGCAGCGTCCTTTTTGTCGATATCAAGGGTTTCACTGTCCTGACCGATGAGTTAATGTCCAAGGGGCGTTCAGGCGCTGAAAAGGTTTCTGATCTTCTGAATGAGGTCTTTGACCCTGCTCTCAATATAGTTTTTAATGGAGGCGGCTTTATCGCCGGCTTCGCGGGAGATGCATTTACAGCGATATTCCCCCGAGACGATGGCCAAATTGCGCGCAATGCGGCATGGGATATCAGCAGAAACATGAGCAAGTCCAAAAACGATCTCTCAGCCTCAATGGGTATTTCCACCGGCAGGATATCATGGTATATCATGGATCTGGCTGAACAGCATATTTATTACTTCAAAGGAAAAGCGATCGATGACGCCGTTGCATCAAGAGGAAATCTATTGATCAAAAAGCCGGATATGCCCGCTGTGAAAGGGGCGTATGATTTTAGAGAAATTGATTATACAAAAGACAAACTTCGGCATTTCATATCCGACCCGATTCTAAATATTGCCACAATGGGGGAATTTCGTGAGATCACATCTCTCTTTATAGTGTTTCCCGAATGCAGCTCTAAGAAAAGGTATGAGCTGATCTCCAGCTTATCTTCCGAAATCGTACGACACGGCGGCTGCCTTAATAAGGTCGATTACTCAGACAAAGGCGGTATCGGATTGGTTATTTTCGGCGCTCCTATTGCCAGGGAAAATGACGCGGCACATGCTGTGAAATTAGCTCTTAAATTGAAGGAAAGATTTCCCGCGTTAAAAATGGGACTGACCAAGGGAATGGCATACTGTGGATTCATCGGCGGCAAAGAAAGGATGGAATACACTTCCATCGGAAGAGTTGTGAACCTCTCCGCGCGATTTGCCGTAAATGCTTCAAAAGGACAGATAATCACCGATGTGAAGGTTTTTGAACTTCTGAAAGAGGACTTTTCCTTTGACCCCCTCGGACATGTTGATGTCAAAGGATTCAAGAAGAAGCAGGATGCTTATTTACTTAGCAAAGAACTCAAAGAATTTCCCATTGACAGAAATGAGTTGACCGTCATGGTAGTCGGCAGGGAAGTCGAATTGGAGAAAATGGAAAAATTCTCCGAAAATCTGATGGCAGGCCGATTCGCGGGCTTTATCCTTGTACTGGGGAATGGCGGAATGGGAAAGACCACGCTTGTGAAAAGATTCCGAAATGAATACGCCGGAGTATTTAATTGGCTGAGCTTGTCCTGTGATGATCTGGATCCCGGCGGATTTGCGCCATTATCGCGAATGCTTCAACAGCACTTCAATCTGGACAGATTCGCTGAGCATGATGAGAAGCTTGAATTCCTGAAAAAGCAATGCGAGGCATTGGAATTTGATGAACAGGACGCTTACTTTCTTGGTGAATTTCTCAATGTAAAAGTGGATGAAGAACATTTTCAACAATATGATTCCCGGGCAAAATATGAGAAGACAGCCGGGATCATTAAACGCTTATTATTGGAATTTACCGATAACGGGCCTCTGGTAATAGAGATAGATGATGTGCAGTGGATAGACAGTGATACCGCGGCTTTCTTTGAGTCCTTTGCTAACAATATCGAAGAGATCCCCGTGATGCTGATATGTGAGAGCAGAGAAGAGGATACCGCTTTTATTCAAAATATAAGAAAAAAGAACTGTGACTTCCTCCTTCTGAATCTGAATCCTCTTTCAAAGAAGAATATTGAAAGCTTATGCAGGCATAGATTGGCTTATCCGGCATCTGTACGGCTGCTTGAGATCATTATCGCTAAAAGTGAGGGGAACCCGCTTTATATCGAAGAAATACTCCATTATCTGGAGAATCATGGACTGCTTTCTCTTAAGAATGGGTATTATATTCTACCCGAATCCGGTTTTTCTTTACCGGATCAGATCGGAAATATCATTGTTTCCCGATTGGATAGACTGGAGTCGAGCTTGAGGGAATTGGTAAAAACCGCCGCGGTATTGGGAAAGGAGTTCCCGATCCGTGTTCTGAAAGATATGACCGAGCATATTCCCGAAGAGATGGAAGAGCTTATCAACGAGGGAGAAAAAGAAGATATCTGGTTCGGACTCTCCAGATTGGTATATCTCTTTAAAAGCGCATTGATGAGGGATGCTGCTTACGGGATGCAATTGGGCAAGACATTAAAACGCCTGCATTTGAACGCAGCTGAAACCATAGAGACCATTTTCAAAGACGATCTGGCTCCGCATTATGGCAAATTGGCGCTTCATTATGACCTTTCCGGGAAGGTGAAGAAAGCTATTAAATACTACGCCAAAGCCGGAAGCAATGCTTGGGACAGATTTCTAAATAGCGAGGCATTGGGAC
>JAIVYW010000067.1:0-7354 GCA_048635215.1 Candidatus Atribacteria bacterium | reverse complement strand
CTTGAGAATTATTCAACATATTATTGGTATGTTACGGCCAGAGACATTTATAGTCAGCAGGAAACGATATCAAGTAGTTTTGTATTCTCTGTATTTATGCCGGTGCCTCCCGATGCTTTCGCTTTGACATCACCGATCAGCGGTACTACTTTATCGATCTTCAATCCAACTCTGATATGGGAAATTCCAGGCGACAGCGACCCCGGAGATACTATTGCATATAAAATATACTTCTCTACACAGGCTGATTTTTCTTCCTCTGTATATTACAATACGGAAGAAAACAGCTATACTCTTCCTGTTTTGAATAATTACCAAAGCTATTATTGGAAGGTTGAGGCAATTGACAGTCACGGCTTATCAAGAATGAGCTCTCTGCCGGACGGCCTCTTCAACATTGCCAATAATCCTCCAATGGCATTTGATCTTTTAGCTCCTTCAAGTGGGATTTTAGTGGATACCTCAAATATTATGCTTGCGTGGAACAACGCTACCGATCCGGATGGAGATACCGTTAATTATACACTGTTCCTGAGTACTGATTCATTTATCTCAAATGAAAGTACAATAAATTCGATAGCTTCAAATCAGTATCTCTTGAGCGGGCTAAATAGCGGGACTACCTACTATTGGTATACTGAAGCAAACGATATTTACTCTAATCAATCAATACAAAGTAATCAGACGGATTGGGATTTCTACTATAAATTGAACATCGCCCCGACAATAAGCATAACTTCTCCAGATACCGGCATTGTTATTGTTCAAGATTATTTCGATATTGAATGGAGCGCCAGCGACCCTGATGACGATGCGGATATCGCTCTCTATCTGAACACGGATTGCACTACTGAAAGCGGCACATTGATCGTAAGCGGCTTGAGTGAAAATTCCCATACAATGTATAGATTGGATGTAAATTCTCTTGATGTCGGTGAATATTATATCTATGCAACAATTACCGATATGAAACATCCTGTTTTCAAACCATATCTGGAGGCATGATCAAAATCGTCAAGCTATATAATGATCTTTCAGAATTCAACATGTATCCCAATCCTTTCCATCCGAACGAGCATGTGCTGACCTTTACGGGCCTACCGGAAAATTCCGAGATCATCATTTATACTGTAACTTCCAAAATAGTGGCTACTCTTAATTCGAATGAAAACAATTATTGTGTATGGGATGGGAAATTAGAGACCGGAGAAACCGTTGCAAGCGGCGTATATTTCATTGTCATTACAGGAAGCAACGCTCAGATCGTGAGGAAGCTCGGCTTAATAAAATAGAAAGGTAAGGGAATTATCAGCGATTAGAATAAAAATGGAAAGTCGGCAACGATCCGGCTTTCCGGGAAATCTTCTGGAAAATAATAAATAATCGCAGAATATTCGTAGGGACAGGGCTGGACCTGTCCTCTGTCATTATCGTTATCAGGCGCATGACCTTGGAAACCCCGCAATTACATCGGGTAGCATGAATCCATCTTTCTCCCAATTTGTCATCCTGAGCTTTTCCGCGAAGGATCCATCTTTTTCCGCCTTTGACTTTCTCGCTATTTGTCATCTTGAGTTTTACCCCGCACCTTTACAAGGTGCTGTGACCTGTCTTCTGTCATGTTGAGCAACGCGAAACATCCATCCCCCATGGAGTTTACCCCGCACCCTTACATGGTGCTGGGTCATTCCCGACTTGATCCGTTATTTCCCCCCCCTGTCATGCAGAGCCACAGGCGTGGCATCCAGTTTATCTCTCGTATATTGTCTTTTCTCAATTCTTTACTTTACACCTCACACTTCAGACTTCACACTTCTTTATACACTTCACACTTCTTAATGCCTCGCACCACTGCACCAACTCCGATTTCCTCATTTCTTTCGTGGAAGATATGGGATTTTTAAACACGATCAAACAATCAAATACTTGACAAAATACCCCTTATTGTATTATAATATCACAGTATAGGGGCTGCAAATTGATTTCGTGGTATTTATCTTTCTTAATAGCACATGCAACAATTGATATCAGCGCTTCATTCAACGATATGGTGGCAGGCAGCATTTGCTTGTTTACTCTTATTACACCCGTTCCAATTAGCCTCGTATTGAACAAGGAGATTACTTTATGAAAAGAATTGTTCTTAGTATCATTATTTTTGTATTATTCGGCGTTTCGCTTTTTTCTGAAACTACTCGATTCAGTTTATCTTTCAATTCAAGGGATATAAAGATCTCTCACGAAGAAAATTATATAAAACTGGATCTAACGGATGGAATATTCTGTACAAATCCGGGTAGCCCTGCATTACCGCATAAGACCTTTTCCTTTTTAGTTGATCCACAGATGAAGATTGAAAAAATTACCGTTGTCAGAAAAAAAATAAAAAATCTAAGAATTGAGAATCCGGTCATGCCAATGCAGAAATTTGTCCCGATTATGAAGGGTAAAAAAGAACCCGCGGCAAAGGTTGGGCCGGATCAAAATATCTACAACAAAAATGCCGTCTTTCCTCACAAGAAGGTGAGATCCTTTAAGATCGGATACCTTTCGGGACAACCCATATTATCCTTTACAGTAACGCCGTTTGAATATAATCCTAAGGAAAATAAGTTGACTTTTTCAAGAGAAATGGAGATTATCGTACATTATAATAAATCCGGGAAAATGGGATTAAAACCCGGTAAGAATGTATTGAGAACAACCGGGAAAAATATTCTTGAAAATATTTTAGAAAATAGTAATGAGATCGACCGGTACAATACCGCTAATTTCACAAAGAAGGTATCCCCAATGTTGCCGGCTGGCGATGTCGATTATGTTATCATTACAGATGCCTCGTATGTCTCGCATTTTCAACCGCTGGCTGATTGGAAGACAAAAAAGGGAATCCCCACGAGAATTTATACAACAACTTGGATATACGCGAATTATACTGGAATTGATAATCCTGAGAAGATTCGAAATTTCATTATTGACTCTTACACCACATGGGGCATAAGATGGGTATTGCTCGGCGGAGATACCGCTATCATCCCGGAACGCGAAGCGTATGCCATGACCTGCGGAGCGGGATTTTACGCAGATGAAGACGATATTCCATGCGATCTGTACTATTCGGATCTTGATGGCAATTGGGATGCCGATGACGACGGCATTTATGGTGAGATCGCAGACAGCATTGATATGCACCCGGAAGTTTATGTGGGCAGAGCACCTGCCGATACAACTGCCGAAGTGGACAATTTTGTAGATAAGGTATTATCCTATGAAAAGCCAGTAAACACCGATTATCATCTTAGAATGAATTTTATCGGCGGGTATTTAGATGCTATTCCAACAGATGGCGGTATAGCGAAAGATACTATTGAAACGGCTGCGATACCCGACAGATTTAAGCCTATAAATAAGCTCTACGACAATTTGAGTAATTTAAACTACACGAATGTTATGAATGCCTGGAATCAGGGACAGGGCCTTGTCAACCATAATCATCATTGCAATGAAAGCTTGATCGGAATTGGAGCGGGCGGGACAATAAATATTTCCGATATCGACAGCTTAACGAATACTGACCGATATACAGTGCTCTATACTATCGGCTGCTGGGCAGCAGCCTTAGATAGGGATTCTATATTGGAACATTATGTTGTAAACGCCTCAGGCGGAGGTTTTGCCCTTGCTAATTCAAGGTATGGCTGGTATTCTCCAGGCAGCCCGGGGAATGGCCCATCGGATGTGTATGATAAAGAATTTTTTGTGAAATTGTTTGGCGAAAATATCTATCATATCGGGGAAACCCTTGCCGTTTCAAAGCTAAATTTCATTGCTTCATCCCAAAGTGAAAATGCATATAGATGGGTGCAATACTGCTTAAATACAATTGCCGATCCGGAAATGCCGATTTATACCGATACCCCGCAGCTTCTTACAGTTACAGAACCGGCATCAATATTTGTTGGTAATGTGCCGGTAAATATCAATATAAAAATTGCGGGAATGGATATAGATAATGCTCTTGTTTGTATTCGCGGCGACAATACCTATTCCTACGGCTATACCGATGCATTCGGGAATGTTACATTATCAAGCAATGAAACACAGCCAAGCAGCATTGAAATAACCGCTACTGCACAAAATGGAATTCCTTATGAATCTAATATTACCGTAATTCCATCTTCCGGTCCATTCGTTCAACATAGCACCGTATCTTATGATGATGATAATACCGGTGCAAGTTCAGGAAATACTAATGGAGAGGTAAACCCGAATGAGACAATAGAAATGTATCTTACATTAGAAAACTATGGAATTTCCGGATGCACGGGTGTATCCGCAATTCTTTCCACCTCTGATACTTATATCTCTTTTGTTAATGATAATTCCCTCTACAATGACTTACCCCCTGACGCGACCTCAGAATGCCTATCCGCTTATGTATTCAGCGTTGACAACACTACGCCTGACGATCATCCGGTAAATATCAATATTGAAATTCATTCGGCAAGTGACTCTTGGACAGACAACCTTTCTTTTTTTGTAGTAAGTCCCGAGCTCAATTTTGAGAAATATGCACTTGATGATGATAATACCGGTTCAAGTTCAGGAAATGATAATGAATATGCAGACAGGAATGAAATTGTTGAGATCCCTGTTACAATAAAAAATAACGGCGGCGGGAGTGTTTCCAATGTCTCCGCCACACTTACATCTACGGATCCTTATATTAATATTACTGTAAATAACGCTATTTTCGGTGATCTGGCTTCCGATGCGACTGCTCTTTCACTCACGCCTTTTGTTGTTAGTATTAACTCAAATGCCCCATCAGGACATCAGGTAATATTTGATCTGAATTTGGCGGGTGATTCTTATGTAAATAATGATACATTTATGTTAACTTTAGGCACGCCAAGTATATTACTTGTGGATGATGATAATTATGAGCACGAAACATATTTTATAAATACATTGAATAATCTTAATAAATATTTTGATATCTGGGATATTAAAACACAGGGGATCCCGTCAATAGGAAAATTGCAGACACATAAAATCGTTCTATGGACAACCGCGGTTGATTTTGGAAAAGACTGGACAGTAAGGGAAAATAACCTTAAGGCATTCTTAGATAATAGTGGGAAACTTTATCTTGCAAGTCAGGATTATCTTTATGATATTGGCAGTGGAACCGATTTTTCTCAGAATTATCTCCATATTTCAAATTGGACTGATGATACAGCAAGCACTACCGAGGATGGAATATTGTCTGATCCGATTTCCGATGCTATGGCATTGAGTATGAATTATCCATTTCCCAATTATGCTGACGATATCACCCCAGATTCCGCTGCTGTAACTATATTTACAGGCAGTTCCGGAAATTCAAATGGATTAAGGGTCAATAATTTAACATACCGTTTGGTATTCACTGCTTTTCCGTTTGAAGCAGTACCCAATGATGCGGATCCAAACAATCAAGCATACCTTCTAAATAATATATTAAGCTGGTTAGCCCAGATCGGACCTATAGAATGTGTTTCCGATACAATAAGCGATGATAATATCGGTTCAAGTTCGGGAAATGATAACGGAATTATCAATCCGGGCGAGGCATTTGAAATGCAGGTCACACTTAAAAACAAAGGTGAATTTGAAGCGGAAACGGTAACAGCGACATTATCTACCACGAATTCATATGCAAGCATCATCGTAACCAATATAGATTATGGGAATATTGCGTCATTGGTAGAGATTACCGGTACCGATTCCTATGTAATTCAGATAAGCACAAGCTGCCCAAATAGTGAAGATATTGATCTCGTACTGAATATTGGCGATAGCGACGGAAACAATTGGATCGATACAATAACAAAGACGATCTTATTTACAGATGTTTATTCTCTTTCCGGTATGGTTTACGATCTTTACAGCGGCATTGGTATTCCGGACGCTACTGTAACCTATTCAGGGCCTGAAACTGACACCCTAACTGCAAGTTCCACAGGATACTATGAGTATCCATATTTGCAGGCAGGTACATATACGGTCATTGCATCGAAATCGGGGTATAATTCTTCTGCTCAAGCCGTAACAGTTCCTCCGGATGCCGCAAATATCAATTTCAACCTTACTTCACCCGAAATCGATGTTTCACCCACATATTTTGAAAAAACGGTGGCGGAAGGACAATCCACTACTGATATTTTGACTATCTACAATAACGGGGATTCACCACTTGATTTTTCAATTATGGACCTTCCACAGGGAGTTACCAAGTTACTTTTTACTACACGGGATGAGAATGAAAACAGTGAGATCTTCACCTGTTTAAAGCAAAATAATCCCAAAATAACTGCTGCCGGTGATATGATCGGTTCATTTTCAACATTACCTGCAGAGGATCAGCCGTTGGGGCTGACCTATGACGGGGAATTTTTCTGGTTATCAGGGGCAGGAAATAACGCCAATCCAAATTATCTATATAAATTTGATCGGGATGGAAATTTAATAACTTCCTTTGCTCAAGCCACAACCTCGAGCTGGGGGTGGAGGGATTTAGCATGGGACGGAAATTATCTCTACGCAAGTGATGATTCAGAAATTGATGTTATTGATCCTGCTGACGGTTCGGTAATTAGAACCTTTACCGCAAGCACAGGTTTAGGTGTTCAACGAGCGTTATGTTACGATGGTCAATATTTATGGACAGCTAATTGGGGTTCCACCATATATCAAATTGATTTAGATGGTAATGTAATAAAAACCCTTCCAAATTCAAGATCAATATATGGTTTTGGCTGGGATAATGAATCCGAGGGCGGACCATATCTATGGGCAACAGCACATGATGGTGCAAATAGTGATACAATATATAAGATCGATCCCGACACGGGAAATACAATAGAGACATTTGCAGGATATGGTAGTAGTTGTGGAGGTTGTGCCTTTGTTAACTGGAATGGAACGGGAAGTGTCTGGGATGTTGATCAAGGTGGAGATAGGGTAGTCGGGGTAGAGACATATCCGATTGATGTTTCCTGGTTATTAGAAACACCGGATACAGGAACAGTGCCGGCGGGTTCATCGGTAGATATTATAATCACCTTCGACGCAACCGATCTGACTCCCGATACATATACGGCAAATATAGTTATCACCAATAACGATCCAGATGAGAACCCCGTGATCGTTCCCGTCACAATGTATGTTCTCGGCTATCCTAACCTTGTCTATAACTCACATACGATCGATGATGACAGCACAGCACCATCAAGCGGGAACGGAGATGGAGCGGCAAGCCCCGGCGAGACAATTGAGATAAATGTCCTTGCTGAAAACACCGGGCATGCCA
>JAIVYW010000066.1:0-7435 GCA_048635215.1 Candidatus Atribacteria bacterium | reverse complement strand
AAGGGATGGATGTTTCGCGTTGCTCAACATGACAGAGGACAGGTCAAGCCCTGTCCCTACAAATATACTTCAATTATTCATTTTTCAATACCCACTTGTACTCTTGTGCACTGGTGCACTGCCGAGCGTGTCCCATATCTTACTTCGCTCCGTCATTCTATTGTTTTGACGGATGGTTTTAATGAAACAAACGAAATAATGGTTTTCCGGTTACGGGTGTGAATATTGTTTCATTCTCTTCACTTTACACTTCAGACATCACACTTCACACCGCAGGGGGCCCAGGGGGTCCCTTGCTATTATCTTACCTCCAGTATTTTCTTTTCGCTTCTGCCGAAAACCTCCTGATTGTACATTTCTTCAACATATGTACCCGGTGCGGTGAACTTCCCGTAATTGGTCGACTCCACAAGATATGTCCACTTGTGAGTGCCGGCGCGCAAGTATTCAGCGAACACCTTCACACTGTCAAAGTATATTTCGCTGCGGTAAAAACCGCCCCACCAGGAACCCCACCAACTTCCGCGATTGGTCTTCTGCAGATCCTTCGGCGAGGTGGTGCGGAATGCTGGATTGAGAACTCGGAGTCCCGCGGGAAGATAATCATTGAGCATAACAAAATGCCTTTCCTGCGTATTCTTCACCGTGATCTCCACCAGATACTTTTTCCCGGCTTCGAAATATCCCTTCCATTCTGATCCGTCGAGAGGTTTGTATTCCCTGATAACCTCAAAACCACGGTCGATAGACGGCAGCTCGCCCTTGGGAAAGTATTTCATTCTCAGAAGATAATACGGCTGGCCGTGACCCTTTTTATTGAAGGTTAATTTCAGCATTTCGCCCGGCTTATATTCTGAAAGCATCAATTGAGTAAATCGCGCCTCCACATCCCTGCCTTTGAATTTCTCCTTTGCTATGACTTTGGAGTTGATCATCGCCTCGATGACGAAGTCGGGTGTCTCCGCTTCATATATTTTATAGTATTTTTCAAATGCCTGAAATAACCGAATATTTTCCTGTGTGGAAATATAGCGCTTTTGTTTTGTGGCTTCCGTCAGCCAACGGGCCGTCTTTTCAGCCAATGGGAATTTGCCCTTCGCCTCCAGCATTCCATAGAGTATCGTCGCGGTTGTCCTGATATTGCTTTCATGTATCCACCACCAGTCGGGATCTTCCTGATTTTCAAAATGGGCTGTCGTCGGATCGACCTTCACCTTGTTGAAGAGTATATCGTTGAGGACATCGTGCTTTTTAGCTGTATCCTTACCATAAGCGGAAAGGGATTTATAAAGATACAATACACTCGAAAGCGGCAGGCGGTCGCGCACCTTATAGAGTTTTTCCATGACCTTCGGAGATGTCTTTTTATAAAGCGAGACAATATAATGCGCGTATGACACCGTTGAATACACCACTGCCCTCGAATAAGGATATTTCGTATCCACCGAATAACTCTTCACATAGCTCTGAAGATAAGCGAGACCTCTATCGACTACATCCTTATCCACTTTATAGTCCCTGCTTCTTGCGTGAAAGAGGAATTCAAGAGTATAAGCGGTGAGCCACGGGCTCTCATAAAGCGAGTCCGGATAATACTTAAACCCGCCTGAGGAGGCCTGAAATTTGCCGACTTCCTTTAGAAGCTTCTTTATCTGCTTCCCCATCGCCGCTCTTGACAATTTGCTGAGCTTGAATTCGATCAAAAGATCCTGAGATGTGACCAGCGGGTAGATCCGGGAGAGTTTCTGCTCGAGACAGCTGTACGGATATTCCCGCAGAAGCTCGAAGTTGCGCTTCAGTCCCACCATTGCCGTAGAGGAAAGCGATAGCTCAAGTTTATCAAACTCATGGAAGGTATCAAGAGGGACCTCTATAAGCTCCTTCATATCTTTTTTAACAAGTCCGAAGCTCGCCACCGCTTCCTGGAATTTGGGGTCGGATACCTTCACCTTACGCTCAAGCCCGTCTGAAACCTCTCCGTCCGTCGCCTTGAAGGTGAAGACCGTTTCTCCCTTCTGATGCACGAGAAATCCCCATCGGAGCTCTTTTGTTTCGCCGGCTTTAAGCTTGAGTATCTGTATCGGCTCCTGATCCTTTTTCATCATGAGATTCTTTACTTCAGCGATCACCTTTATTTTCCTTGTCTTCTCGGTATTATTGGTCACGGTCACACCCGCCTCAAAATCATCGCCAAGGCGCAGGAAGTTGGGAAGCGATTCCCGAAGGATCAGGTCCTTTTTTACATCAATGGATGTTTCACCGTATCCGAAGAGATCTTTCTGTGAAACGCCGCTCACCATAATAATGAATTTCGAAAGGCGGTCGGAAAGCGGAAATTCAAGCGTCGCATACCCATCAGCGTCCGTGTGTGCATATGCTTTATAGAAAGTGGATTCCTCGAATATTCTGCGTAGGGCGACGGACTTAAAATCATCTTTGCCGTATGATCCTGTAACCGGATCTTTAATCGTCATGCCGTCAACCATATAGCTGACTTTGTCGTCCCGACCACCTCTTATGTGTAGTTGTCCGCCTTCAGCCACGGCTCCTGGAACAGTTTGAACCATTTCCTGGAAGGAGGCGACAGTTTCTTCCGCTTCATCCGCCATCACTCTTTTCGCGCACACTTTAATAGAGCGCTTCTTTCTTTTATCATAGCCCAATCTATGCGAACCACCTTTTATCTGATCTAAGAATTCCGGATCCAGACTGCCTTCAAGAAATGCCATGAAATCCTCTTTTGAAAGCAGGTATCGGATATTGTCCATATTGTAAACATTACGGTCAAGGTATCCCCAGAAGAAATTGAACGGGTCCGGAAAGCGGAATCCGAGAAGGTCAAGAACGCCCTGGTCCACTACGGAAATACAGAGCTCCGTCTTTACGGGCTTTTTATTGTGATCCGATGCCTTGATCTTCAATTTAACGGTTTCGCCGGGATTGTATTTTTCCTTGTCTGAGCTGACATCCAGCGTAATTCTCTTAATAGAATTATCAACATGAACATCTATGCTTAAAGTATGTATATTCGGCTTTGTAATATCGGTTCCGTAGATATCAAAAGTCTGCTCTTTACCTCTCGGTTTAATGATCTGAGCGGTAATATTCACGCCTGTTATATAATCCTCGCTTATTTTGATCTTGTGAACTATCGTCTCATTTGAGATGTCAAGCACTGTATTATAATAGATATCCTCATTGCCCGCAGTGATCATTACCTTACAATTGTTCCATGGAGAATATACGCTGATAGCGATATTTTCCCCTACCTTGTATGAGCTCTTGTCCGCTTTGAGCCGCGGGATTTTCGGCTTTTCCGCGGACGGGTCCTTGATCCTCTTTTCATATACTGTAAATCTTCTGCTGATATCTACCTTATTTTTCCTGCCTGAAATCCCTTTTATAGAAAGTTCATAATTGCCCGGGCCCTTCAAGAGCATCTTCTGCTCGTGTTGTCCGGTTTTCAAATGAAAAATATCTTTGCGGCATTTATCAAGCTCTTCTCTGAATGTGTAATAATATACCTCATCCTTGTATTTGCGTTCCGGTATCAATTCGACCTTCTTGATCTCAGCGGTGAATTTCCCCGCAGGGACAGTATCGCCCTTGGTGTCAACATTGATAATTCCAAGATCGAATTTTTCCTCTGCATAAATGCCGCGTTCATTGAACTTGATCCCAATATAGGTCTTTTTGTCATATATTTGCTTTGAAACGGTATAAGACACAGATTTTCTGTCACGATCCTGGACCGTGATATAGGCGGTAATGGTTCCGGGAGATTTAAATGGGAGGTCGATGCACTTTTTAATGGTCTTTTTGCCTTCGCCATCCAGTGTAAAACTTTCCGTGCCGAGCTCCTTTGTTATATATTCATGGTTCCAGCTATATGTGTATCCCGAATATTTAGAAGTATAGAAATTAGAAGAGGTGAGTGTCCATCTCACACTGCCTTCGGCTTCAGACATCGGTATATTATTCTGATAAGCTGAAGTGATATCAAGATCAACCGAATCTCCGGTGAATCGGATCTCTTCTCCGAATTTACCGCCTACACTGAAATTGGTGGGTTTATATTCCTCAATACGGAAATAGGAATGCATGCTTCTGTCATCACCCACCGATGACTTAATATTAAATGCCGCCCGGTAGCCACCAGTCCGTGCATCCTCGGGAATAACATACTCCGCGGTAAAAGTACCGTAGGGCGTTATGTCTTTTGCTGTAAGCGTGATATCCTGCACCTCTTTGCCGCCGCTGTCATATACGGTCATCCGGATCCTTTTGATCTTGGGAAGTTCCATTTTCCCAAAAAGCGTGTGCCTGAGAATCCCTTTGAATTTTACCGTTTCGCCCCTGTTATACGGATTCTTATCAGTGTGGACCAGGTATTTCTTCTTATAAACATCTTCATACCTTTTTCCATAATGATAATAATACCCGCCTCCCGACAGCATCAAATAACCGGGGTGCCTCTTGTCTTGAGATAAGACCATTGCGCTGCGCAGTAAGAATTTATCCTGAGCTTTCTTGAGATCATATTGCATCATGCCGGTTTTATTGGTCGTGCCCGAGAATTTACTTCCGGAGCGATCGATGATCTTGAACGGTATTCCGGAAATGCCGTCACCGGTACGCATATCAAAGGCAAATAAATATAGCTTTGAGTCTGAATATGACGCGCACATCCCCATATCCGTACGAGTGATCAATGAATGCGCATTGGAATGGGCGCCGAAGAAAAAGGTATAAAATATTCCGCGATTTTCTAATTTATTAAAATCAAGGAATTCCAGTTTCGGTATGTTTTTCGGACTTTCAAAAACAAGGTCAAGTTTATGAAAACCCCGTTTTTTATAATCCTTTTTCTCATAATAATACCAGTCTTTATAAATATACTTTCTTAGCTCCATGGATGAGAGGTTCTTCCAGTACATCTCAAGTTTATTGCAATTCAATGTGTAGATCGGGAAATTGTCATCAAAATAATCCTCGATGACAATGCTGCCTGATGGAAGGCGAAACTGCGGACGGTAGTCACTGACCTTGTAAGTGAAGGTATGATCCTCATCCAATGCATTTCCAAATACATCCATGCTTCCAGCGAGGACAGTTATCCGATATTCCATTCCCGGCTTGAATTTTCCCCAGACAGATATGGACCTTGAAACGCTGGTAAGGTTTTCTTCAAGATGTATTTCCACTTCAGGATGCACCTTTATCTTCCCTTTGAGCTCCGCGGGACGCACAAGGTTTGAAAAGTCTATTCTTACACCCTCTCCCGGATAGCCGGCACTGTCCATTCTTTGTACTTTGAAATGATTGTATGTCCTGAAGGGAACATGCCTCTCACTGACCTTCCCTTTGGACTCGTGTCCCCGGGGGAGTTTAATGCTCACTTTTATCTCTTTTCCGATGCTGTATTTCTGTTGCGGGATAAGCTCTATGACCTTCGCAGGGTCAGGATTTGCGGCATATAAAAAGGAGGGCACCCTGTAATATGTGAATGAATCCCATCCGCGGGGATTTGATGTGTAAGAAAGCCAATCCTTGTAGTGTGCGGAAAGTTTCTTTATATTCGGATGCGACATCTTCACCGAAATAATTTTATTACCTGATGAAACAGTAATCAGTTCTTTGAATCTCTCTAAATCCACCGGCAGTGAAAATTCAAGATAGATTTTCTGATCGAGGCCGATCTGCTCGGAATTGTATTGAGGAAATGATGCTGACAATTCAATTCCCGGCGTGCTCACCGTCCACTCCCTTGAAGGCAGGTCTTTTGTACCGATGAATTCTATAGAGTATTTCGTAGAATATTCAGGAGTATCATCCACTCTGAAAACATATACTGAACTGGTCTTCCAATATCCTTCACCTTTCAATTGCGGAGTTATCTTGATAAGAGAGGGCTCTCCTTTTTTAGTCTTCTTCAGTGGCACAACGGGTTTGGAAAAGACCACATTGATCTCGTCCAAACCGTCCATCGAGCGTATGATCCCTGTAGGGTTTACGGCCAGTATGGTCGCCGTCTCGGTATCCGACGGATCATACACCGGCTCGGGAATTGATTGATCTGAGATACCGGAAGTACCCGGGTCCTGTCTGATCGGCGGCTTGTTGTCATCATCACAGCCGATAAATATGAAAAGCAGGAATACTATGAGCAAAAGGGATAGAAATTTCTTCATAAGAAACCCTCCGTGAATATATTATACTCTTTGTTCGTTCAAAAGAAAAGCGATGAACGATGTGTTGCGGAGCTCGCTCAGCAACACGTCACACGCGAAACATCACACTTCACATGTGCATGGGGATGGATTCCCGCTTTCGCGGGAATGACAAAGGAAAGAGGGGATGACATTAAAAGATTTGTGGAGAATGTTCTCGTTTGCTTATAACGGGGCGTAGAGTTTAGTGTTCTGATTCATAAATACGGTGACAATGGAATGTTTAGATTTGAGTCAATTCCAACGAACAATGAGTGCTATGTACCCTTTGTGGTACATAAGCGAAGAGAGAGGAATAAATTGACCAAAGATAGGCTTCCCTTCGGGCTGACGCTCTTTTTCTGTCTTCTGCGTTTCAAGTGCTCTGAATTAAAATACGATAACAATGGAATTTTTAGATTTGAGTTAATTTCAACAAGCAATGAGCGTAACGTACCCTCGGTGGTCCGTAAGCGAAGAGAGAGGAAGAAATTGACCAAATATGACATTCCCTTCGGGCTGAAGTTCTTTTTCCGTCTTCTGCGTTCCTCGCGCCTTGAATACGGAGCGAAATAGCATCAGCCATTGTTACCGTATTTATAAATCAGCGCACTCGTATTGCTTCACAATTTTCAACTCTCCGCTTGGAACTTTTACATCGGGACAGACGGTCGTTCGGTACGAACGAAGTGTGATGTGTGAGGTATCGCGTGTGAAGTGGAGATAAGAAAAGGGATGGATGTTTCGCGTTGCTCAACATGACCGAGGACAGGTCAAGCCCTGTCCCTACAAATGTACTGCAATTTTCATTACCCACTGGTGCACTGCGAAGCTTGTCCCATATCTTACTTCGCTCCGGCGTGCTATTCTTTTTGCGGATGATTTAATGATAAACACGAAATATCGTTTTTCCGGTTACGGATGTGCCGGTTGTTCCCTTCTCAACCTACAAACCTATCAACCTATCAATCGTTTTTAGAATTCGTAATAGTATTCGTCGATCTCCCATTGGGTAACATTGTTAGAGAAGCGCTTCCATTCGTCTTCTTTCAATGCTATATACCTTTTATATAGAGGTGCGCCGAGAAGCTCTTTTACCATAGTTCCTGATTTGGCCTTATTGAGAGCGCTTTCAAGACTATCCGGCAAGGTATCGATGCCCTTTTGTATAACATCCTTTTGTGTCAGGTCGAAGATATTGAACTCAACAGGATCGGGAGCCTTCA
>JAIVYW010000065.1:0-7441 GCA_048635215.1 Candidatus Atribacteria bacterium | reverse complement strand
GCTCCTGGCGCATAATTGATATTCAAGGAGATAATCCGTTCTCTTTGATCTCGACCGGAGATCCGTCGGCGGGTATGCCTTCGGGATTTGTCACTCTTTCTGAGAATAACGGGATATATTTTGAATCACAATTCATTTCCGATGACTCTACGGGTGACCTTATGGGAGGTATTATCTGGCCGGGAGATCCATGTGCGATGTACGCCACATACGGCATGGCCTTTGCCGGTAACGGCTCGATTAATTCATTCAAGACATGTCCTGATGATACGGCTTTTGTAAATAATCCCGTGATGGAAATAGGGGATGTGTGGTTCGTGAAAACACAATCGGGTAAATTCGCCAAGATCCACATTGAAAGTTACAATGACATTGGAGTTGATGCTACGGTGAATATATACTATATTTACAATCCAAGCGGCGCAAAGGATTTCTAATATGAAGAAGTATATATTGATAGTTGTAATGCTGCTGATCGCCATTTCCGCGTATTCTTTTAAGATCGCCAATACCGAATTTGACCTGTTTTTGAATACCGAAGGCTATATGAACAGTACCACCGCTGACTCGCTGACATCTACATTGAATGAGGGAACATTCTATTATCAGGAGATCGGAACACGGTTCAAAACAGAGATCAAGGGTTTTGACATTACCGCACGCGCAGCTATACGGATCACGAATGATAAATTGTACAACAATTCCTTTGAGCTTAATAATATCCTTTTAAAGATAAAAAAGAATAAATTTTTCCTGGAATTGGGTAAGGTATATGTAAGGACGACGAGAAACGGCTTTAATTATTCTGTTACCGGCGGCAATCTCGGGCTCCATTCGAAGTTCGGCGATCTGAACTTTTTTGCGGGAAATATCTGGGATGGCAGGGATGGATTCAGATTTGACCGCTGGGGAGCTGGCGGCATATATGCCCTGCGTCTTGGAAGGGCGGTCAGACTTTCGCTTTACGCGAATGCTTATTCGGATAAAGGGACATTCATATCAATTCCCGAGAGGTATCAGAAGATCACCGGAGGCATCATCGGCGGCGGTGAGTTGAATCTGAGATTCGGCCTGCTGGATATCAGGGCAAATACGCTCTACTCTTCGGGCAGCGGCGATATTACGGGAGATTTTGCTGGGATCTCTTCCTGGGGAAGAGTTGGCTTGAGAAGCGGCCCGCTTGATGTTATGTTCGAAGCCGGTTATGTGGACAAGGAGTATGTCTCTCCTACACGGCTGGGATTATCTGGAAACAGCTTCATTACATCAAACACGAGATTTCATACAAAACGATCTTCCTTTAATGTCCTTGCCTCCTATCGGGAGTACTACGATTCCTTCCGCAGTATGGATTATTTTTCAACCGTATTAAATACTTCTTTTTCCATTCGGGGAGAAAGGAAACTCCGCTTTTCAAATTATTTTACGATAAAGCATGCCGGCGACGGTTCCTTTTCGATGTGGGCTGACCGAGTGGGATTCGCCACCGATATGAAGCTCATCGGTAAACTCTTTTTTGAGCCCGATCTGGGTATTTCTTATGAACATGAGAAGGTTTCCGGATTTTCCGACAATCTCTCTTTGAATGCTGTAATGTACTTCAATACTAGATTGTTGAGCGGGAAAGAGACAACTTTGAATCTGAAGATCGGCCTTACTACCCGCTATGGATATTATTTCAATTCAAAGACATCTTCGTACAATATCCTGCCTGTCGGGCAGATCGATTTTCGTTTGAAGAGGATACAACTCTCTCTTTCATCCAATTATCTGTCTTCCGTTCTTAATAAATCGCCAAGCAATGCGCTGCATTCCAATGGGAGGATCAACTTCTATATCGACAAGAATATGACAAACTCCGTCGGCGCGATGTTCCTGTATATAAACGAGAGCTATACGGACACAGCAGAAGTGAGAACAGAGTATCAGGTGAAGCTGATGCTTTCGCTGACGCTGTAGCGAAGCACACGAGCACCGGCAATGCTGAGCTTGCTCAGCAAGTCTGAAGTGTGAAGTGTAAAGTGGATAAATACAATTGACAATGATGCTTCGCAGAGCACAAGCGCACACGAGCACAAGGTTAAGATAAGAAGAAGCGGATGGATTATCGGGTCAAACCCGATAATGACGAAGATGTTTATTGTCTTGCTCTTACCTCGTACATCTTGCTCCTATCCTCTATTTATTATTTATCAACCTGTGAACATGGAACCTGCGAACTTGTGAACAATCCTCTCTACTATTGGTACAAACATTGCACCATACCCCTTGATTAAGGGAGGTTGTTATGAAAAACCGTATTTTGCTCGTTTTCTGTGCATTTTTTACACTTGCCCTCACAAGTTTTGCGGATGGGTACATTGTTCCCCGGCCAAGGCCGAGGCCGATGCCAAAACCGCTCAAGCACCTAACTGTTAATTATCATAAGGTCTATGTTACCATTGAGAATCAATTGGTAACAACACGGGTGGAGCAGGAATTTCATAATCCGAATTCGCGGATTTTTGAAGGAGATTATATATTCCCCATTCCCAAGGGTGCTGTTATTACCGATTTCGCAATATGGGAAAATGGTAAGAAATTAAAAGCAGAGATCCTTAAAGCGGATGAAGCGAGAAAAATATACCAGGATATCGTAAGGCAGATGCGGGACCCGGGCTTGCTGGAATTTCAGGGAACAGATACTTACAGGATCAGGGTTTTCCCTATTCAGCCAAAAGCCAATAAGAAGATAGAGATAGAGTATGCTCAAATGCTGAAAAACGAGAACGGTTTGATGAGATACCAGTATCCCTTGAAGATCGAGGCACTGGGAAGAGAGAAGATCAAAGAGGTCCTCATTCAGTGCAGCATCGGCTCAGATGACCCGATCAAGAATATATATTCTTCCACACATGATATCTCCTTGCCTTCAAGAAGCGAAAAGAGCGCCAAAGTATCCTTTGAGGCTAATAATTATCTTCCCGACAAGGACTTTGTGCTCTATTATTCGGTATCTTCGGATAATGTCGGAATAAACCTCCTCACATATAAGGAAGCGGACGATGATGGGTATTTTATCGCGCTCTTCGCGCCGAAACATCGTATCGATAAAAAGGAAATACAGCCCAAGAATATTATTTTCGTAATCGACAGATCCGGTTCCATGAGCGGAGAGAAGATCGTGCAGGCAAAGGCAGGGCTGAAATTCTGCGTTGAGAATCTGAATGAAAATGATCATTACAATATTATCGCCTTTAGTGATTATAGGGAGACGCTTTCCAAATGGCCCATCAAGGCATCGAAGGCCAATCTGAAGAAGGGGCTGGACTTCATCAAAAATTTCAATGCCACGGGAGGAACAGATATCAATTCCGCATTGAAGGAAGCACTGGAGATGTTCGAAGGGAAAACAAAAAATTACATAATATTTCTGACCGACGGACTGGCAACAGTCGGGGAACAGAGAGAAGAGAAGATCATACAAAATATTAGCAAAGCAAATGATGTCAATGCAAGGATCTTTGTCTGGGGAGTGGGATATGATGTCAACACTCATCTTCTTGACCGATGCGCAAATGATAATAAAGGAGCGTCGGAATACATCGAACCCAAGGAAGATATCGAGGTAAAGATCTCAAATTTCTATTCCAAGATACAGAATCCCTTCCTTTCGGACCTGAAGTTTGCGGTGGGAAAGATCGATGTATACGACATATTCCCAAAAACACTGCCGGATCTCTTTGCCGGAAGTCAGCTGGTAATAACCGGAAGATACAAATCATCGGGTTCGGGAACCATGCAATTAAGCGGAACCGTGAATGACAAACAGATCTTTTTTAAAAAGAAGGCCCAATTTCCACGCAAGGATCTTGAGAAGGATACAATTCCATATATCTGGGCATCACGAAAGATCGGATATCTTACTGAACAGGTAAGATTGGGTCACAATAAAGAGTTGATCGATGAGATCATACGGCTTTCAAAGAAATTCGGCATAGTCACAGAATACACATCTTTCCTTGCCAGAGCGGATGCGGCAGGTGCTGGCGTTAAAGAGGAAAGAAAAATGTTCGACAGTATGGCGGCGCCCGCCATGGAAAAGAAATCCGGTATGCACGCCGTCAAGCAAAGTAAAAAGATCGGAAAGATGAAATCAGCGCAGGTCGCGCAGAAGAATGTATATTACGATGCTGAAGGTGATAAGGTTGAAGTAGATACGCTCACAAATGTCTCCCAGCAGAGCTTTGTGAAAAGCGGTAATGAATGGCAATCCCTGGATATTGAGAAGGATAAGGACCCGGACATCATTATTGAGGCCTTTTCAGAAGCGTACTTCCAGATCGCTCAGGAGTACCCCGGCATCATCAAATATCTGAGCCTGGGAAATAATATCACTATTAAGTTCAAGGGTAAGATCCTGAAGATAAGCGAAAAAGAAGGAAAGAAAACTCTTACTAAGAAAGAGTTGACAATAATCTGGGATTAATTATTCTCGTGGGAAAATGGAAGGGGGGCTATTGATGCCCCCCTTCTTACTACTACTCTAAAAACTTTGAATCTTCGATAGTGCTGGAAGAGATCTTCCACACTCCGTCGTCTTTTTTCAAGATAACGGTCGATACCATCCTATTGGTTTTAAAGGCGGGGCCGGAGACCTTTGTCGTGGTAACATCAAGGCGCACCTTGGCCTCATCTCCCTCAATACCGATAAAAGCTTTTTCATTGATATCATATTTGAAATCATATTCCTTGAACATCGTATCCAGCATTGCCTTCACTGTATCCAGCTGCGGTGTTGAAGAATGTATCGTCGCCACATAAGCATCTACATTCTCATCAGCCGTTGCTTTGAGGCTGTCATTAATGGTCTTCATTACAGCATCTTCATCGGAAAGCACTCCTGTACAGGAAAGCGAAATCAAAACAAAAGCGAGCAACATAGCAAAAATCGAAAGTCTTTTCATTGTAAACCTCATTTGACAGGATAACCTATTTTTTGAATTTTGCCAAATTGCCGCTTACGCATTTTGTTGCTAGCGCATTTTCGAAGAGGCATCCTGCGCGGCGGTAACTATCGGGTAAATGGTAGGCGCTGCGGTGAGCCAGGGTTGTGTTGCCATCTGAAGGGTCTCGAGTTCTGCAAAAGATACTCTTTTCTGTATGGCAAGTCCGATGCTATTTATCATTTCTCCTGCTGAGACTCCTCCTGCGACCTGTCCACCAAGAAGGATGCCCGAATATTTTGAAAAGACCAATCTAACCTTAACTTTAGATGTTCCGGGTAATTTACCGGGATGGTGATCAACAGCATTGGCGTTACCTACAATAATATCAAAATTCTGTTTGCGGGCAGAGCTTTCGGTCATTGACGCGGATCCCATGGCAAGGCCATTGATCCATGTTGAGAATATTGCGATAGTTCCCTTATTCTCTCTGATAACCTGAAATTTATAAAGGTTTGAACCCGCGATCCTTGCTTCGGCAGTAGCGGTTGACGCAAGCATTACCGGAATATGTTTTCTTGTAAAAAAGCATCTTTTCTCGGCACAATCTCCAGCAGCAAAGATATCGGGATCCGATGTCTGAAGATGCTCATCGACCCATATTCCTTTTGATCTACCGAGTTCCAGGCCTGCATCTTCCGCTAATTTGGTGTTTGCCTTCGAGCCGGCGGATAAAATAACAGCATCCGATCTTAACTCTTTTCCATTGTCCAGCTTGACAGCAGTCACTTTCGAATCACCGAGGATCTCAGTGACCTTTGATCCCGTAGCGATATTTACTCCCATTTCTTTTAATTTATCTTCCGCGAGCGTGCAGAAATCACTGTCAAAAGCCGTGCCGAGAAGATTAGGGAGCATCTCGACGATAGTAATATTATGCTTTTTCAATTTAGCGAGTTCTTCCGCAAACTCAACGCCGATAAATCCGCCGCCGATGATAACAATCTCTTTGGAGTCGATCAGTGCCGGGCGCATGGTCTTCAAATACTCAAAATTCTTCTGTATGGTAAACACATTACCTTTGTCAGCTCCCGGGATGGGGGGAACAAATGGATCTGAACCCGCTGCGATGATCAGCTTCTCATAGCGTATCTTTTCACCGGTCGCCGTGCTGACGGTTTTCTCATTTTTGTCAATGGATGTTACCTCAGCGATTATTTTCTCGATCCCGTTGGCATCAAGCCCGCCGTCGGGCATAATATTTTCTTCAACGGAATTAAGTGAATTGAAGATATATGGAATTCCGCATGGGATAACGGAGATCGCATCTTTTCTGATCAGGCATACCGATTTATCCTTGTTCGCTTTCTTCGCCGTTATGGCGCCTATAACACCGGCGGGTCCACCACCAATCACAACAATGTTGAAATCCTTCATACAAACTCCCTTCTAAACAATGCACTAATTATTTTATAATACAACGCATACTATACAATTTTCTAAAGCAAGTTTCAAGTAAATACAAAAAATTTGGTAAAATCGCCTAAGTTTCCTATAATAAGGAATAGGGGTTTGATATGAAATTGTTAAAACTTACAGCTTTTCTCGTGATATTTCTCTTTGCGATTAGTATTTACGCGGGATTTAATTCCTTTTCTTCCAACCGTTTTCCTTTGACGCAGATCAATCAGATGGCTGTAATGACTTCGGATACTAATCAATTTATCTTCACCGCGCCATACGGCCTGGGCCTGATACATGTTGATAATTGGGGGACGATCAATGCATTTAGGCAATGGGGCTTCAATGAAAGGGTGATCTCACCTCAGTTCTTTACGGACGATATGATCTATATAGTCAATCCCGATTTAAATGGTGGTGAAACCGCCTTCGTGCGCAGAACGGATATGTATACGCAGGTTACCACGGCAATGTACAATGAGAATACCGATCACCTTTATGGACAGATCACATATGAGACCGTAGATGATACATTTGCGACACATATCAGGACATATGTCGTCTCCTCCGGAGGGCGCATCAAGGTACTTAATGAAAATATGGTGTATCAGTCGCAAACCGATCAGCTTCTTTTTGAGATCTCTTCGGAAAATATTAAGATCGTCCGCCATCCTCAGATCGACGGCATTTTCTATTTGATGCAGCATCACACCGGTAAGATATATCTGGTCGATGTCAGAAGCTACTATGGATATCAAGATTCCCCGCAGATAACCGAAGCCATTTCCGCTTCGGCCTCAGAGGTATTTGTTGATATCGCCACGATCTGGGACGCTAATACAAGCCGCTGGTATCTCGTGGCAGCCAGGGACGATAATTATTTGAATGTCTACAGTATCGATGTAGCCGTCGGGGATGAGCTCTCCCCCGCATTTGTGAATTCTGAGGATTACTATTCGCATACATCAACACAGCCTGATCATATCACTGCCATTGATAATAATGTTATTCTTCTTTGCAGCGCAACCGATAAATTGTACTATTTTGATATCTTT
>JAIVYW010000064.1:0-7489 GCA_048635215.1 Candidatus Atribacteria bacterium | reverse complement strand
CATGGAGAAGCGGGGAGTGTACTGGAACCTCTATAATGTGAAATGAGCCTTCTGATAAGATTTCTATATTCTTTATCCCGTTTCTTTCCTCGACCCATGCTGAAATTCGTCTCATTTATGGGCGATATGATCTTTTTGCTCGGTATCAGGAAAAAGGTCTTATATAAAAATCTGAATATCGCTTTTCCGGAAAAAGACGCAAATTGGCGGCGTTATATCGGCCGTAATGTTTACCGCCATTTTCTAAGGCAGAGCGTCCTCTCGGTCTATTACGCGTCCTATCCCGAAAAACTGGAAGGCATTGTAGATTTCATAAACTTTGATATCTTCAAAACGGCATTGGACCAGGGCCGCCCTATCTTCTATTTCACCGCACATCTGGGTTTATGGGAGATTCTGCCTACTTATTTAAGTTATAGATATCGTCCTTCCGTTATCCTTTATCAGAAGATACGGAATGAGAAAATAAATGATCTTGTGCTTGAACACCGTTCAAAAGCGAATTGTATTTTTACGGACCGCGGCGATATCAAACAGATATTGACAAATCTGAAGAACGGGCTGGATCTTGGACTTCTGGTGGACCAGCGCCCCATAGATCAGGGATATACTGTGAAGTTCTTTAATGTGAATACCAGATTTTACAAGATCCCCTTTAAATTACTAAAGAAATTCAATGCGATCCCTCTATTTGTCTTCTGCTATTTCTCTAAGGGAAGGATCATTGTGGAATTCAAGGGTTCTCAGGAAAGTTCTCCGGAGAAATTGATACCGGAATATGCGGCTACATTGGAAAGCTTCATCAAAAAGTGTCCCGAGCAATATTTCTGGCTTCATAACAGGTGGCGTGATGCCAAATTATGATATTCCCGAAGAAGGCATTCGTTTTTCCTGTATTGACGGCTGCAGCCGCTGCTGCCGTGGTGACGGTTATGTTTGGGTGTCAGAGAATGAGATCGCGGAAATAGCGGCGCTCTTGAAGGTTGCACCCGAATTATTTAAAAGAGAGTATACAATAAGACGCAATGACAGATATATCCTGAAGGATAAGCGAAATATAACGGAGTGCATCTTTCTCACCGAGAAAGGGAAGTGTTCCGTATATGAGGCCCGCCCGATACAATGCAGAACATATCCTTTCTGGCCGAGGATAATACTGGACAAGGAATTATTCAATTATGAATACCTGCAATGTCCCGGACTGGGCGAGGGTGATCCTGTTCCAAGAGAACGCATCCTTGAGATGCTGGCTGAGGGCGAAAAGGTGTTCGGTGACCCGGATAAACTCTATAACGGTACTTGAAAGGGGAGAAGCTTCGCAGTGCACCAGTGGATCCAGGGACAAGTGCACCAAAGAGTGTGAAGTGTGAAGTGTGAGGTGTAAAGTGAGGAGAACAAAGCAATATTCACATCCGTAACCGGAAAATCAATATTTCGTAATTATCATTAAATTATCGTGTCACAATCATATCACGCCGCACCCCAAACAAGATATGGGACATGTCGTACTCCGCAGGAGTTCGACTGTCCCGGTGCAAAAGTTCCAAGCAAAGAGTTGACAGGTAGCGGAGCGTGTAAACTCTTTGCCCCGTTAGAATCAAGCGCTATCGTCATCCTCAATACATGTCTCTACGAATATTTCTGATTATTTCCTTCTTTTCTTATCCCTCACCCACTTGTGCTCTTGTCACTTTTGCCCTTATCATCATTGTCATTGTATTTATGAATCAGAACGCTATATCTTGAATTCAGAATTCCCCGGATTTCGGCCGATAATACCGGAATATTTTCAGAGATCCCTCAGGAAATGGAGTAATTGGATTCCGGCTCTCCCTTCAACTGTTCTTTTAAATGAGCAAGATGTTTGCTTATTTACCGGAATATTTTCAGAGATCCCTCAGGAAATGGAGTAATTGGATTCCGGCTCTCCCTTCAACTGTTCTTTTAAATGAGCAAGATGTTTGCTTATATCGTATATGGTTTTGTGTTTGCTCAATGGGGTCATTGCGACCGTTATGGTCAGTATCTCGGGGATGTTCAATGACTGATTGCCTATGCTTTCCAATTCCAGCAGCCCGTATTGGGATCGTATGATCAGGTCAAAGAAATTAACAATATCCTTACCTATTGGCTTGCCCGTTTTCCGTTTCACAAGAAAGGTGAAATCATCGCCCCCGATATGGCCCACAAAGCCCGCTGCGTCATGGGTCTTCACCATGTCCATCAATAGCCAAGCGGTCATCTTTATTATCCGGTCTCCTTCAAAATACCCCAATGTATCGTTAAATACTTTGAAGTTGTCAATATCCGCCCATCCCACGATCAAGTCATCCTTATTCTCAAGCCCCCGTGAAATTATTCGGCGGATCTCAAGATTGCCCGGGAGCAGGGAAAGGGGATTGATCTGCGTTACCAGGCTGTAGAACCTTACTAAATTATCCACCGTCCTGTAAAAGCGTTTTACATCATAATCGGGAGTAAAGAAGTACATCACTCCCAGGGATACGAGGCGTATCTCCAGATCGACATTCATCTCGTCCGCAATTGTGATCTTGGGGATAACATTCAGTTTGGGGGATTCGTGTATCTTCTTCAGGAGTTCAAAGGCCTCGCCGTCCGTTTTGTGAATGATAAAAAGAAAAAGATCCACATCCTGATTTTTCAGCATTTCAATGTGCAGGGAGTAATTATTATAATGATGGCAATTGAAGTTATTTCTGAAAATGAGGTTCAAGCGGGCGAACCCTCCGCTCTCCGAGTCAAAGATGACAATGTTCCGTTTCAATCATACCCCCAATATATTGTAATGAGAAAAATTCAATAAGTCAAATCAGAGGGTATCGTATCTTTACTTTTTACCAAGAATTGGAGATACCGTTTCAATTATTTGTCGGTGAAGATAGTACTTTCGTATTTAGCTAAATACGAAAGTGCAATGATATGTATATTGCCTCGAGGCAATATAAATAAGGCTAACCCTTCATTTTTGTAGGGTGGTTGCACGATTTCGTAATTACGAAATCGTGCAACTGAGATTGGAGTGAAAAACAGTTTGTCTCGAAAATCTGTTGATCTACCGACCCCGATCCGGTCAAATTCTTATCCGTTTTGACTCTCGTTCCAGTTATGATATAATTTTACATGCGGAGGGACATTGAGAAAAGTAAAAAGTAAAGACCAGGTACCCTTAATAATATTGATTGCTATGGTTATATCAATTCTATCCTGTTCCTGGTCGTCTCAATTATATGAAGCAGATACTTCTGATTTTCGGGTTATACAACAAAATAGGATTAAACAGGTAAATGAATTATTAAACGAAAATATTCTTGGAAAGGATATTTCTATTATGAAGAATAATCTAATAATGGTAAGTGAAATAATATATTCTAATGGAAAATCACAACCGGTTATTTTAGAGTATGAAAGCGGATATTATAGCTATTTCGGCAATAAGATTGTTCTAAAAGAAGGAGGTAAGTACTTTTCGAGATTTAAGGATACCAAAACGGGAATATATGTAAGCAAAAAGGGAGAGGTAATTTTACCCTTTTATGAAAGGGAAAAATTACTATATCTTCTCATTTTCAATTTCTACTATGATGGTATATTGAATCTATTTCCAGAAAGACTTAAATGTAAATCAAATTATATATTACGAGAGATTCATTTTGAAGATTTTCTTATCACAACCGTAAAAAATAGTGAAAATTCAGATTTAGTTGATTTGTTTGTAGGTTACCCGATTCCAATAATTGAAGATGAAAATAATAGAATAGTATTTTCTTTTAAAGAAGAATTATTTCACTTTCAGTATATACAAAATGCAGGGATTTCAATTAGAATATTTCAAGATGAATTGGGTGACTTTATAGATAGTAATGGAAAAGCAGAAGACGATGAATATATCGCATCTTTATTAAGAGTAATAAATAGAGATATAATTATTGTTAATGATAGCATTTTTATTAAAAGCGAAAACAAAATATATGAAATTAAAAATAGCGAACATAATAGAAGATATTTAGAGGATTTAATTAACAAAGAAATTAACGAGATACATTTATATAAAAATGATACAAGTAATTATTTAAGAGATTTTAATGCTAAGATAATATATAATAACAAGCTAAAAAGCATTTTTAGAGAACTAAATAGTGAGGTATTAGTTGGAAAGGAATGCTATTATCTCTATTTAAAAGGCAAAGATTTAATTGTAGAAATTCCAATAGAATATAAAAAATATTTCAATAATATCTTGTCAGAGGATGAAGTTATTATTGGGTTTGATAAGTTTAATAATTTTTCCATAAGAAAAATAAATGGAAAAAGTCAAGAATAAATATATTTTGACAGGGTCCCGCACTTTTGCTTACTACCATAATTGCGTTGCTGGTCTTGAAAATATGATGTTCAATCAGCTATGATCCGGTCAAATAATTACTTATTTGCAATTACCTTCACCAATTATCCTTGATACAGCATCATTATTTGAAATAACTTCATGTTTATCGTATAATACCCCATAAAAATTTAGGAAAGAATAATGGTACATTGGAATTATCTCGATTGGGAAGAAATGATAGATGCAGCGGAGAAGTTCTTCAAGCAGAAGCTATCTCCCGGAAAGAAGGTTGTCCTCGTGCATCACGGCGACGCGGATGGTGTGACATCCGGGCTCTATATTACCCGTATTGTCGAAAAACTCACTCAAGCTCCCCTGGAGCATATTATCTGGGTTTCAACCAAATCCTATAAGATGAAACAGGAAAGGGCATTAATAGACAGTATTTCCCCGGACATCCTTATCGTAACAGATCTTGACCTGGGTAAGGAGCGTGACCTGCTTCATCATTGGTCGGCGACCATTGACGCTGTCTTCATGTATGACCATCATAATATCGGTGAGGATTACAGGGATACGATCCCTCATTCTATCGAGTATATAAATGCGAGAATGCTGGGGTATGAAAATATCTGGCATCCTGCTTCGTTCTTCGGCTATGAGCTTAACCGCCGATTCTTCAAGGAGGAATATGCCTGGGTAGCGGCGATCGGACTTCGCGGTGACCACGCATTCTTTTCTGATGAATATACCGAACTTCAAGAGATTATTCAGAAAGAGAATCCTGAGTTATTGGAGCCATTGGAAGGCCATGACTACAAGAATCTTCTGGAAAAGTGCGTGTATTATGTCAATGCCGGATTCTTCCATCATCCCGACATGCATGAAGCAACCGCTTTCCGTGTCCTGGCAAAGGCTCTGGAGCTGAATGACCCCTCTTTTATTTATTCAGGTGATGATGTTTCCGCCGACCTGACAAGAAAGAGGCGGGAATTGAAAGAAGAAATACAGGGTATCTATGCCGCCTCAAGCGAACAGGCGGAGTTTTGCCCCGACCGCGAATTGATAATATATAAGATCGATACATCGCATTATATTCTGGGCGTGATCGCTTCTAATCTTGTCAAGGACCATCCCAATAAGGTGGTTCTCATTCTCAATCAATTCGGAACAGAAACTTCCGGTGAGATAAGAGAAGGTGAGAACGCCGATAAGAATCTGGTGCAGATGCTGCTGAAAGTCAAGGATAAAGATTTCCCTTACGGCTCTGTGGGCGGCCATCCGCGCGCAGCCGGCTGTCTATTTGATGCCGAACACGAAAAGGATTTCAGGAGAATCTTTTTAGAGGCGTTCGATGAATCTATTTGATCTGATCGGCTCCATCCTCATCATTTCCGGTGCAGTGGTCTTTTGGAAAAAGGGCATTCTGGGGGTTCTGCTTCCCGTATTTGCAATCGTTACATCGATGTGGATGTCATTCAATTTCAGCTTACCCATCATTAAGATCTTCGGTAGCGGCATGGTCAGGATCGTTGGCGAAAAACCCTGGGTGGGTTATATAATCGCGTTTTTATTATATCTTCTTGTGATAGGACTCATAGCGTTTATCATAAAGAATTTTATAAATGTCACACCATTGAAGATAATTGATTCCATTCTGGGAGGCGGTTTCGGTATTATCCTGTCCTCTCTTTTAATAATGGTCGTGATGTTTATTATGCTGCAGATCGGCGGCGGCATTGGGGAATATGTTAAGGGATCAGTGTTGTATTTTCCTGTTTTCAGAGGATTTCTCCAATAGGAGTTTAAGATGAAGGTTACCCTGGATGGAAAGGCCGTTGATTTCGCCGATAAGGCGGAATTGTTCAATGAGCTTAATAAAGGCGGTTTGGTTATCGCATTTGAAATTAACGGAGAGAGTGTTGACCTGTCCACCGAAATAAAGGACGGCGATAAACTCACCCCCATATATTATGAGAGTGATCAGGGAAAGCATATTTTCTGGCACACATCCGCGCATATTATGGCGCAGGCCATCAAAAGGATCTACAAGGATGTTAAGCTCGCCATCGGCCCCGCGATCGAACATGGCTTCTATTATGACATTGATACAGAGGCAAAGATCACCGAAGAGGATTTTCCCAAGATAGAAGCGGAATTCAAAAAGATAGTTAAGGAAAAGATAAAATTATACAAAGAAGAGATATCCACCGAAGCATTGAAGAAGATCTATTCCGATGCAGGCAATCCCTACAAGGTGGAGATCATTTCCGAGATAGAGGATCCCAATGTAACCATATACAAACAGGATGATTTCTTTGATCTTTGCCGCGGGCCGCATCTGGCTCATACCGGGCTGATAAAGAGTTTCAAGGTATTATCAGTTGCCGGCGCCTATTGGCGCGGAGATGAAAAGAATAAGATGCTCCAGCGCCTTTACGGAATATCCTTTCGCAGTAAAGATGAGATGAACGGGTACATGGATTTCATCAAAGAAGCCGCGGAAAGGGATCATAGGAAGCTTGGAAAAGACCTTGACCTCTTTTCGATCTTTCCCGAAGCCGGCCCCGGCCTGGTGTTCTGGAAACCACGCGGCGCATATATGAGAATGCAGATAGAAGACCTCTGGAAAAGAGAACATCTTAAGGAAGGTTATGACCTCCTCTATACTCCGCATGTCGCAAAGCGTCATTTATGGGAGACCTCGGGACATTATGAGTTCTACCGTGAAAATCTTTTTCCCGATATGGAATTTCCCGAAGGGGACGAATACCTGATACGGCCGATGAATTGCCCGTTCCATATCCTCATATTCAAGGAAAAACTGAGAAGTTATAAAGAACTGCCCATAAGATACGCGGAGTTGGGAACAGTATATAGATACGAAAAATCCGGAGTTCTGCACGGCCTTATGCGTGTCAGAGGGTTCACGCAGGATGATGCTCACATCTTCTGTGAGAGGAAGCATCTTGCCGAGGAAGTATACAAATTACTTGATTTCTCCGTTTTCTTCATAAAAAAATTCGGTTTCAAGGATTTCAAGGTGTACCTTTCCACGATGCCCGAGAAGGCGGTCGGCGATCCTAAAGATTGGGAGAAGGCGCAGCAGGCATTGGAAAACGCCGTTAAGAAGTACGACATCCC
>JAIVYW010000063.1:0-7573 GCA_048635215.1 Candidatus Atribacteria bacterium | reverse complement strand
ACGGGAGATGCGCCGGCTTTTCTGTGCAAAAAACTGTTGCCGCCTTCCTTGTCCACCGAATAATCCTCTCGATGTATCGATTTGATCGAACCGACCGAAAGCTCCTTTGATCTGAAATAACGGATCAGTCCGGTCACCAAAGTGGTCTTACCGCTTTTTGAATGCCCTATCACATGTATTATCTTCATTTGAACCTTATAACCTTATTAGTACCCGCGATCCGGGAAACGAATTTCATCCAATTGCCCAATTTCAATGAAAGCCCCATCAAAACCATTTTATCTTTACGGATATAAGCATCTTTTAAATATTTGTCCCTCTCCAGCTGAAGGAAATAATTGTCCTCGGCAATGAATTTTATTATCCTTCCCTCAATTCCATTCTCCTTCAGAAGATCCCAAACAGAAATGCCGGTGATCTGCTTCTTGCCGACAGTATATTCCGACCAATTCAATTCTTCCAGATTCAGGTCAACGCTCTCAGCGGGTTCGGAGAGGTCAATATCAAGAACTATGCGCTCTATATCGACCACGCGGAATCGCCCGTCAGCATTCCCCGTCATCATAAAGGTCAAAGGAGTGTCCTTCCCGTCAAACTTCCATGATATCATCGGTGTGCCGTCGGTAGCCGGCAGATCTATGGTCATCTTATAACCGTCCCGGGCATAAACATTTATTATGCCGGGAGACCCAAGCGTGTTCTTTTGTAATGCTTCCTTAAAAAGAATACCGAAATAAACACCTTCAACTTCTTTCCCGTGCGCGTCTTTGTAATAGGACTCGATCTCGATAGGAGTCAATCCCTCGGACAATTTTTCAAAGCAGAGTTCTTTCTCGGCGCATATTATCTTCATTATTTTCCGGTTGCCGGGATAACACCGATGAAGATCGGGTCTTTTAAATATTTGGCGGCGATCTGCTTTATCTTTTCATTATCAGCGCCGGAAACACATTCAATATTTTTAAACAGTCCCTCAATGCCGGGGCCTTGATAGAAGAGATGATCAATAAAACCGACCATCATTTCCGTGGAGTCAAGGCCGGTTATGAGCGAACCAAGCAGATAGTTTTTGGTATTGCGCAAAGTTTCTTCCGAGATGCCGTTGTCAATAACACCTTGGATCACTTCTGCTGTCAATTTTCTGAATTTATCTATATTTTCCGCCGCGATCCCTGATTGTACCTTGATAAATCCGCCCGATGCCTTGGCGGTATCATATGAGTAAACATAATAAGCGAGGCCGCGCTTCAATCTTATTTCCGTTCCCAAAAGGGAAGTAAGCGAGCCGCCGCCCAATGCATTGGTCAATATTTTTAAATAATATTTATCGTCATTGGAATAATCCGCACCCGGATAGGCGAGTGAAACCACTGCTTGTGTAATATTCTCCATCTCTTTGATGAATTCTTTCTGCTTGATCTCGGGCCTCGCGAAATTGCCTGGTACATTCACGGTACCGTTCTTGTTCCATTTCTTGAAATACTTCTCGATCAGCTTTATCAGTTTTTCCTCTTCCATATTTCCCATAATGGTGACTTGTATATTTTCCGGATGTATCTGGTCATTGTAGAATTCAACGATATCCTGTCTTTTGAGAGCGGTGAGGACTTCGATATCTCCCGCTTCAAAAATAGCGTACGGATGATCCTCGCCGTAAAACGCCTTCAAAAACTCCCATTGCGCTATGGTGTCAGGTTCTTTCATACGGTAAGCGATACCCGCATACATCTGATTCTTCAATTTATTAAGTTCCTTTTCGGGAAAAGTTGGGTGCATCAGGATCTGAGAAATAAGCCCCATACCTTTCTTTTTGAATTTTGTAAGAAATTTTGCCCTTATATTCAATGTTTCATAACCGGTATCCAGATCAAGGCCGATCGCATAATAATCCCTTATTCTGTTGATCTCTTCTAAAGAATACTTTTGCGTGCCTTCGCCAAGGGAATATAATGCCATCTGAGCCAGGCCGTTCTTCTTACTGGAAAAGGCTGGTCCGGCTTTTATGCTGAATTTAAGATGTATCGCGGGAATTGTATCATCTCTCAAGGCAATGACCTGCATTCCGTTTTCCAGAGTTTTGGTCTTGGTTTTCTTAAGGTATTCGAAACTCGCGCGGATATACTCCGGGTCGGCGGAAACGGGCTCTATTTTTTCTGGTTTGTAATTAGCCGGCTTGGGGCCTTCCATCGGAGCTGCGCTGATCTCTTTTTCCTGAAGTTCCGGAGTCAGGCAATATACATCCATATTCTCCGTTTTAAAATATTTCGAGGCAACGGCCTTCAGGTCTTTCAACTTCAATTTCCTGATATTCTCAAGATATTCATTCACATACTCCGCCTTGTAATGCGTCTCATATACAGAAAGATTGGAAGCGATATCCTTAAGAGATTGTCTTGAGAAAATATCGGCTGCTTCAATATTGTTCAATATCTTCTTATATTCTTTTTTATCTATCTCGCCGGCGGCCATCTTGGATATCTTGTCGAGAATTATCTTTTTGCCTTCTGCCAATTTATCCATATCACGGAAACCGCCGCCAAGCATTATATACTCACCGTATCTTCCTACACGGGTTGACGCCCATGCAGAAACGGATATCCCCGTATTTACAAGATTTTCCTGAAACCAGGAGGAATTGCCGCCGCCGAGAATACCGGCAACCAATGTCAGGGCTTCATAATCCTTTGTTCCATATCCCGGTATAGGAATAGCCATCATCAGATAACAGGTGGAGAACATGGGATCTTCGAAAGTGAACTCTCTGAACCCTCTTTTTAACTCGATTGTTTTGGCTTTCGGGCGGGCATTGATGTGTGAGGGCTTGATCGATCCGAAATATTTCTCGGCATACTCGCGTGCCTTTTCCAAGGTAATGTCCCCCGCAAGGACGAGCGTAGCATTATTGGGCTTGTAATAAGTGTTGTAAAATGCCTTTACCGCTTCAACTTTCATCGCGTCAAGGTCTTCATCGTATCCGATAACCGGATGCCTTTTCGGAAAGCACTCATAGTAATTTTCACGGAAGTACATCCAGAAACGGCCCCAGGGGGAGTTACCGTAGCGCATATTCTTCTCTTCCTTTACTACCTTCATCTCATTGAGAAATACATCCGGGTCCATTGCGGCATTCGCCATTCTGTCCGATTCGATCATGAGGCCGGTCTCAATATTGTAAGATGGGAGAATAAAGTAATAATTGGTAATATCCTCAGCGGTATAAGCGTTTCCATGTCCGCCCGCCTGTTTGATCATCATATCGATATCTGTTTTTGCAAGGGTTTGCGTTCCATTGAACATCATATGCTCACATACATGAGCAATACCGCTTTGAGACTGCTCTTCGTCCATCGAGCCGACCCTGTATGCGACATGCATCACTATCTCGGGGATTTTATGGTCCTCATATACAATGACCTTCAGGCCGTTGTCCAATTCAAAACGCTGAATATCCAATGCGTCAACCGCCGTACACATCAAAAAAAACAGAAACAAAACAGCGATGATCTTCTTCATATAATCTCTCCTTGTTTATTATCATAAATATTTATCCGTCGCATATTTTAATCTATCAGCAACGGTTTTTATTTCATTTTCCGATATTTCCGGGAAAATAGGCAGGCTTAATATCCTCCCTGCGAAACTCTCCGTAGCGGGCAGTGAAATATTTTTTCCGCCGTATGCGCGGGGATAATATACAGGCTGAAGATGCAGCGGTATCGGGTAATGAATAGAAGCCTGAATTCCTTCCGCTTTAAGGTATTCCAATATACGGTCCCTGTTTTTCTCTACCTGGATCACAAAAAGATGAAAAACATTGCGCTTTCCCTCGACCGGAGGAAGAATAAGGCCTGAAATGCCTGAAAGAAGGGTGTGATACTTTTTTGCGACTTGTATCCTTTTCTCTGTCCAGCCTTCTATATATTTTAATTTCACATTCAAAACAGCGGCCTGAAGAGTATCGAGCCGTTCGCCCAGTCCATCGATCTCATGCTCATATTTGGTTTTTCTGCCGTGATTTCTTGTAATTGAGATGTTTTCAAAAAGAGCAGAGTCGGATGTTCCTACCGCACCGGCATCTCCGAATGCTCCCAGATTCTTGCCGGGGTAGAACGAATAAGCGGCGACATCGCCGACGCTTCCGGATACCTTGCCCTGGAACTCGGCAAAATGGGATTGAGCGCAGTCCTCAAGGAGAAATATTTTATTGTCATCACAGATCTTTCTCAACCGGACAACATCCAGCATTCGTCCATAAAGATGTACAGCGACAATACCTTTCACTTCCGGCGTGATCGCGTTTTCCACCAGGTCTATATCCATTGCGCCATGTTCATCCACATCCACAAAGACGGGTTTTGCTCCGAGAAATATCATCGGCTCGACGGTGGCGATAAATGTGTTCGCGGTCGTGATGATCTTATCCCCGGGCTTTATGCCGAGCGCCATCAGCCCCAAAAGCAATGCTGAGGTACCGCTGCTCACACCGATCATATGGCGGATCCCGGTCATCCGTGAAAATGTCTGCTCAAACTCCTTAACATCCGCGCCCATAATGAAATCAGTATCATTCATCACCCTCTGCATCGCTGAAGTGACCTCGTCCTTTATCTGGGCATATTGCCTCTTCAAGTCAACAAGGGGTATTTTATTCATTATTTCCCCCGGGGAAATATGGATTGTCTATCAGATCGTATCGACAGGTAATATCCTTTGTCTCCATGATCTCTTTTGCGGGACTGCCGGCATATACGCAGCCGGCCTTGGTATCTTTGGTGAGCAGACTGCCGGCTCCGATAAATGAGCCCTTGCCGATAATAATGTCGGGAAGAACGGTAACATTCGCACCGATGATCGCATTCTCCTTGACAGTAGCTCCTTTAATACATTCCTTTACCTTGGGGCAAAGCGGGTGAAGGGCATTTGTAAAGACCGCATTGGGCCCGATCCAGCAACCCTTGCCTAATGTCGTGAATTCCGGGATGAATACATTCGAGTGTATACGCACCGAGTCACTGATCTCAATGTGATGCTCAATGATCGAATGCGTACCTATCGAGACATCCGATCCGATGGTATTGTGTTCGCGGATGGAAACTCCGTGCCCGGTCTGGAATCCGTGTCCTATCTTATTCCCCGCGTATATCACAGTATGTGAGCGGATCACCGCATTATCTCCGATTATAGTCTCATATTCACCCTCGGCCGCTCCCCTGGGAGGAACACCGATAATACAGAATTCTCCGATCTCTGCATTCTCTCCGATCTTTACATTCGGATAGATCTTATAATTGCTCATAAAAACCTCATGTTTACTATTCTATCAAAAAATACCAGAAAGGCAAAGAACCATGGTGCCAGGTTGACATTTTGACACTTTCAGAATTTTCCAAGAATTTGATTCGCGCTACTGTCTTCTGGTGTTTTTCAAATTTATTCGTTGTTAAAATCATCAAGACGGGAAGAAATTTCCTCTTGTCATTATCGGGCTAGACCCGATAATCCATCTTTTCATTATTACCCTATGCTTTTCTCACATCATTTCATGATGTTCAAAAAGAAAATAATATATTATTTAATGGAGTTTTGATCCATTTTTACTCTCATGTCATTTTTTGCGACGATACTCACCACGGCCATCACTCATTAAAATCCCAAAACTCGTTAGCTTTAGCTCACTCAGACAATTGGATATTTTCGGCTTCGCCACCATTCATTCTTGCCATTAAAAATGTCAATGTCGCTTAAATGGTTCAAAACTCTTTTGGGTTGGTCGCCCGGCGCTGCCGGGCTCCCGGTGAGCGGATGCGGGAAGGAAATAAAAAAGAGAATGTCATCCAGAGGGAGCTTGTGACCGTGGGATCCATCTGGTATCTGTTTCTTGTGCGTTCCCCCATTATTCATTGTTCACTATTTCTTTTGCACTTGTCCCTGGGTTCACTGGTGCACTGTGAAGACTGTCCTATATCTTGTTTGGTGTGCGGCGTGAAACGATTGTAACAGTAGAATTAATGGGTTAAAAGAAATAGCGGTTTTCCGGTTACGAATGTGTTCCAACTTTTCTTTCTCCACGCGACACGTTACACGTTATACGCCACACATTGTTTTTGGATTCGCGTAACTGCTGATGGAGAAGGTAATAAAGAATAAAGACCAGAGACCTTTACTTACCAGTTTTTCTTTCAGCAGTAAATCTTGAACAAGCTATAGAACACTGGGGGGACATTCTTTTTGATTTCTACTGAAAATTAAAAGAGTGTCCCGAACTTAAACGCTGGCAACTTGAATAAAGTACTACAGCGTTATACTAGGCAAATCAGGTCTTTGCCGTCCTCAGGGATTCTGCAACGAGCGGTAGAAATTTTGATCAGGCAATTTAATAATACCGGCGAACGATAAAGATCGGCAATAACCGGCTATATTGATATTTGTTTTCAAATAAAGTATAACCATATTCTTATGGGAAAGAATTTATCAGCAAATACCATTTTCACTGCGATAGTCAAATATATTATCGTGATCGCAGCGATCGTTTTCTGTGGGGAGATCGGGAATATCATTTTCTCCGTTTATAAAACAGTTTCCGGCATTGAAAATGTGATAATAAAGACAGCCGAGGAATTTATTTTTTACTACTCTCTGACAGCAGTATTAAAGATAACACTTGTTCTTATTCTGATCAGGCAGTTTTCTATACGGTTCAGGGATTTCGGCCTTTTTCCCAAGAACATTGTAAGGGAGATTCTTCTTGGACTGATATTCGGTGTTATTATTTTTATTTTCCAAACAACACTGAGTATATTTATTGGCAGGATACTGCCTATGGAATATACGAAGGGCGATTCAACGGCCGTTATTTTGGCAGGAATTTTCAACAGAAGCTTTTCTTTAGGGCTGATAGCGGCTTTCTTAGCCGGTCTTACCGAAGAATTTGCGAGGGTCTTCGCGGTATTGCTGTTTAAAAAGTATTTCAAACTATTTCCGCTCATGATCATAATATATTCTTTGTATTTCGGCTACCATCATTTGTATCAGGGAATAACAGCGGTATTCACCACGGCTCTGTTCAGCATGATATTATGTCTGATATTCCTGTGGCGGAAGAACATTTTCATAGTGATACTGATCCATTTTCTGTACGATCTGCTGGCTTTGATGAGCATACATGTTCTTTCAAATTAATAGGAGAAATACATGATCGATTCAAGACCATGGAATTGGGAAGGAGAATTTGCATGAGTTGTCATCTTGAGCGCAACGAAAGATCCATCTGGTATTTACTCCTTGTGTTTTCCTTCACTATTCATTATACTTATGCTTACAAACCTATCAACTTATCACCCCATCAACCATTTCGCCTCTGCGAAACATACACAAGTCGCATCGCCTACCTGCTGAGCGAGCTCAGCAACACGCCACGCGCTATTTTTTGATTCGCACTCCTCTTATTACTGATTTGGCGGCTCACCTGTTTGGCTTTATGGCCGGGCTTATCCTGGGGGCTTTTTATGGTGTTCTTGTGAAACAGCCGGCAGCAAAGACCTATCAGATATGTTTCCTTCTTATAGCCATAATC
>JAIVYW010000062.1:0-7602 GCA_048635215.1 Candidatus Atribacteria bacterium | reverse complement strand
TACCGGCGAGGGAAACTTTACCCGCGCCAGGGCGGATCATTATTTCTCCGCTGCTTCTTTGGGTGAATTTGTGATCAGATTCTCTTTCTCCGGCACTGTGGCGATCTTCATTGATGGAAAACAGATATTTTCCGGTGAAATATTGAACAATCAGGGGACATTCCTCTATACCGCCAAGGTCAAACTTTCAAAGGGCCTTCACCGGCTCAGGATCTTTACAGCGGTCGAGCAGACCTCCTGGTTCGTCAATCTGTCCTTTGACAAGAGATTAAAGATAGACCGCCCGAGATCCGGAATAAGCGGAAAGATAAGCGGCTGGGCCGTGACAGAGCTCTTTCAGGATTTTTCTCCCGCGGATCAGCAGGAGAAGGTGATGTGGCTACTGGCAAATCGTTATATGAAACACTTTAACAAGGAAGAGAAGGTCGATGTTCATATTGTTGAAGAACTCCTGACCGCAGACCCGGATTTTTCCTGGGGATATTTCATTCTGGGACAATTATCCGAGGACCCCAATGATTCGTTTCATTATTATTCCAAGCTCAAGCGATCGCATCCCTTCATGTACGGCCTATTGACGGCAAGGCTTTTCTATGACAGCAGGGATTATAATCTGGCATGGGAAAGAATCGCCCCGTGGACGGAACGCAATGAATATGCCTCCCGCCTCGCTATGGATACTCTCAGCTCATTGAATTGGGATTCCGAGTATGAGAAATTTTACTCTTCTCTCTCAGAAAAAGAATTCCACAGCGGGCTTTTTAAATCAATATTCGACAGGCTCACAAAGACCGCAACGCTGAAAGACCTCCTTTCTGAAGCGGAATTGATACTTGCGGAGGAACCCTATTCCTTCTATGATGTAAGTTACTCTCTGCGCTTGTTATTGGAGAGTTCTGACCGCCGGAATCCCGTATATTTGAAAATGCTCAAAAAGAATATGGAGCTTTATCCGTATAATTCAAGCAATCTGATCAATCTCGCGCGGACATATCAGAGTTTGGGAATGGACACCGAGCTGATGGAATTGCTGGCAAAGATGAGAAAGACCTTTCTGTATGAGGAAGAATACCATAAGATCCTGGCGGACAGGGCATTGACCATGGGAAAAAAGGAAGATGCATTGAAAGAACTCCGTTCGCTTCTTTCGTGGAAACCCCAGGATGTTGAAGTCATCGAGCTTGTTTCCGAATTGAGTGAACAAAAAGACCTGGCGTATAATTATTATGACCACGCTTGCTTAGATCTGAACGGAGAGTATGAGATACCTGAGAAGTTTAGAAACTCCGATATCGTTCAATTATACGAGCGGAATATCCTTGAGGTAAAGCCCTCGAATCTGATGATCACATTCAAGGAAATGCTCTTTCTGGTCAACAGGGTTTCTGGTATTGAGAGATTGAATTATTATCCGATATATTACAACAGCTCATCGGAATATGTTCAGATCGACAGCGTTCTGGTGATCGCTCCGGACGGTACGCTCTTTCCAGTGAATAAATTCCGTTCCGGCTCCGTTGGCGCAAGCGGTAATGTTTACAGTGATTACAGGCGTTTGGGGATCTATATAGATGATCTTTCGGTAGGCAGCAGGGTTTATATCAAATTCAGGACCATACAATTCTCAAACCGGTCGTTCAGGGATCATTTTCCCGGCGAGATCCTGAATATTCAGGACGATTTTCCATCCTTGATGAAGGAGTATTTTCTTTTATACCCCAAGGGAAAAAGATTGGATTATAAATTCTACAATACAAAAGTAAAAACACAGAAATCAGTCCGCGAGGGATTCAATATTGTTTCATGGAAGCTGAAAGAACAAGAGCAGATAGCGTATATACCCAATATGGCGTCTTATTCGGAATACGGCCCGTATCTGAGCATTACTATGTTCAAGGGCTGGAATGAGGTATATGACTGGGTCAAGTCCCTGTTCAAAGAGAGATTGAAACCCACAAAAGCAGTGAAGGATGAGTATGCGAAACTGGGCATTGCCCCGGATTCGGGTTTCAAGCAGAAAGTGGAGAAGATCTTCAAATATGTTTCACGGGATATTCATTATCTGGGAATAGAATACGGATTGAACGGATATCAGCCAAGATTCCCCTCAAAGGTGATAAGGGAGAAATTCGGTGACTGCAAGGACAAGGCAACGCTGATGAAGGTGTTCCTGAAGATGGCGGGAATAGATTCCAATATCACTCTTATCAGAACAAAGGATATCGGAAATATCGAAACATTACCCGTCCTGACCGTCTTTAATCATGCGGTACTGACGGTCTATTCTCCGAAGGGCCTGCCGTATGTTGTGGATCCGACAGTTGAATGGGGCCTTCCATGGGAATTGCCGAGATCTCTTCTCGATGCCTTCGCAATGGAGATGGACGATAACGGATCCCGTATGAAAAAAGTAAAGAAGAATCCCGGCCAGACCGATCAAACAATAATAAACAATCACTGTGTTCTTTCCTCTGATCTCAAACTGAGTTTTGTACGCTCTTTTGAGAAATCCGGCTATGAGGCCTTCCGCGCCCGTCACCTGATGGAAAATGAGCAGACCGCCCAGGAAGACCTGCAGTCAATTTGGTCGGGAAGATATGCGAGGGCAGTGGTGAAGGATATTGAATTATTGTCCGAACTCTGGGATAGTCCGGTCAAATACAGGTACGGAGTGGACATCTGGAACTTTGTCAGCGCGGATACAATGAAATTTTCACCCTTTATTTATCCGATCTCCTTTTATGAAACATACGCGCTTTTGGATACTATAGACAAGCCCATTAAACTTGGCCTGAACTCTAAAAGCCGGACCGAGACCGAGATCGTTCTGCCGGATGAATTCAAGATAGCGTCTCTTCCTAAATATACTGATATTGAGAATAAACTCATGTCGCTAAAGATCGGTATTTCAAGAAAAGATCAGATCATCACATTGAAATATTCGGTTAGATTCAAAAAGGACCTGATAGTTCCCGAGGATTACGAATTATTGAAGACCTCTCTTCTGAAATTCAAGGAGATGATGGATATGGAGGTGATATTAGAACAATGATAGGAATATACATAAACCCCGAGAAGATAGAGTTCAAAAAGCAGCTGGAAGCTCTCTTTGTCAAGATGGATGAGAATAAGCTCCGATTCACTTTGAACACAGGGATGCGGAAGTATTTCAAGGATGAATTTTCCTATGAAGACCCGGCCGCCCTTGTTTCCGGAAAAGATGTCATCATTGTCGTAGGCGGTGACGGGACCTTTTTGAAGCTGATTCAGGATACAGGTGCGCTTGGCGGTAAGTATGTTCTCGTAAACATCGGTTATGTGGGCTTTCTTTCATCGTTTACGCTGGGGGAATTCCTGGCTGACCTTAAGAATATATTGGACCGCAAAAACAGCTTCATCCGATTGCCGATACTCTCCATTGCCGGCGGTGGCGGCCAGCAATTCGCCATTAACGATATTGTATTTGAGAATGACGGTAAGACCCGCCTGCTCAGACTGGAGCTCCATGTTGACGGGAGATTCTACCATTCTCTGAGAGCCAGCGGTCTGGTATTGTCCACAGCGACCGGCTCTTCCGCCATCTGCTACTCATCGGGCGGCCCGATCGTCGAAGTGGGGCTGGACCTAATCGTATATAAGGCGATCAGTCCGCAATTCAATTGTGAGCCCTCCGTCGTATTCAACGGGGATCACGCATTTGAAGTGGTGAACCGCAATGATTTTCCGATCATCTATACCATTGACGGAATCCGGACGAATTCAATGAAGCCGGGGGACAAGATAAGAGTAAGCCTTATGAAAGATGCCACCTGCAATCTTATTCTCTTCAAGGATAAGAACATAAATGATATTTTGAGGGAAAAACTTTTTAACAAGGAGTAGATATGCTGATCCTTCTGAGGGTAAAGAACTTTATTTTGATCAGAGATACGGAGCTTGAATTTTCAAGCGGCCTGAATGTATTTACCGGCGAAACAGGAGTTGGAAAGACGATCCTCGTAAACGCGCTGAAATTCCTGCTGGGCTCATCCCGTATCGCCAGAAATTTCCTGAAGGAAGATTCCGGAGAGGTCGAGGGCATTTTTCAAATGGAAAATGACAGAAATACCATTGAGAAGATGAAAAAATACGGATTCAGCCCAGGCGAGATAATAATACGCAGGGTACATCGGCCCGGCTCCAGAGAAAGATATTATATCAACGATACACTTGTTACAAAGGCCACATTTGATGATATTTGCTCTTCCTTGATGGACATACACAGTCAGAATGAGAATCAATCCCTTCTAATGGAGAGCAATCAGCTGAAATTATATGACGATTTTCTGGGGCTTGACGACGATCTTTCCAAGTACAAAAAGCTGTATTACGAGTATATTCAAGAAAGAAATGAGCTTGAAATACTTGTTTCAAAGAAGGAGTCCATCAATAAGGAGTTTGACTTCATCAAGTTCCAATTTGACGAAATAAAGAGAGTTTCTCCGCTTGCCGGTGAGTATGAGCGGCTTCAGCAGAAATTAAAGATACTGAAGGGTATGGAGGAGTATCAGGGGTCGATGTTCAGCTTAAGGGAAACCCTTTACGAAGGGGACGCGAGCATACTTTCCAAACTTGACAATGCCGCTTCGCTCCTGTCCTCACTTTCACAATTCAAGAATTCATTCAAAGAACATCTGGAACAGATCGAGGAAATGAAGGAGAAGATAGCCTCTATATACAGGGAAACCGAGTATGATCTGGAGGGAAATGAGGAAGATATGTCCGTTGATGCTGTTCAGGAGCGATTATCCGCTCTGGAGAATTTAAGAAAATACGGGCAGACGATGGACGACATCCTGAAATACTACTCGGAGCTGGAGGAGAAATTGTCTCTTTTCGACGGTTCAACGCTGGATATCGCCTCCAAGCAGAAGGAGATGGAAAAGAAGGCAAAGGATCTGCGGAAATCGGGTTCAGTGCTTACTCAAAAGCGGCTCAAAGGCAAGAAACGATTCGAGGAGCATGTAAGTTCGGAATTGGATACGCTGGCGATGAAGGGTTCGCAATTTTCCCTGAAGATAATTCCAAACAGCGAGGATGAGCCATTTTCCGCGGATGGAATGGAAGAAATATGTTTCATGCTGGACACGATAGGCAGGAGGCCCATGGAATTGAATCTGATCGCCTCAGGCGGTGAGCTGTCAAGGATAATGCTCGTCTTGAAAAGCATGAATCTGAATGATGATTCAACGGAAACCCTTGTATTTGATGAGATAGATGCGGGAATAGGCGGCGAAACCGCCAATGCGGTAGGGGAGAAGATCAAGGCAATAAGCGTGGGAGGGAAGCAGGTGATCGCGATCACGCATCTGCATCAGATCGCCCGTTTTGCTGACACACACTTCATGGTGGACAAAGAGACAGATGACAGTATGGCCACCTCGACCATGAAAAACCTTTCGCATGATGAGCGGATAAGCGAGATCGCCAGGATGCTGGGCGGCGAAGAAAGCTCGATGAATGTTTTGAAGGTCGCGAGAGACCTTTTGGGTAAAAAAGCGAAGTGAGATTTAAAGTAGGCCCTAACCTGAATAAACTTGCGCGGTGGCTGAGAATGCTGGGCTATGATACTGAAGTTATCAAGCTGGAAGATATGGAGACGATGCTCGGCAGTGAGGAATTTACCCTTTTCTCCAGGAACGCGAAATTCTGCAAATACCGCGAGGAGCATTCGAATCTTCTGTATATTCCCTTCGAAGGACTGGAGACGCAGCTTTATTTTCTTTCAAAAAGGGGTATGATCGAGATAAACGAAGCCGCGTTCAGCAGATGTACGATCTGTAATATCGAGCTCGAGCAGGCGGATAAGGGGCAAGTGAAGGATTCCGTGCCGCCGTATGTATTCAAAACACAAAAAGACTTTCTAACCTGCCCTTCATGCAAAAAGATCTATTGGAAGGCATCGCATATACTGAAGATAGAAGAGAAGATAAAGAGATCTGTCGAGGCGCGGTCCCTGATAAATATCGGTGTTACCGCGGGCGATATCAACGGCGCGGGCCCTCAGATAATCTGGAAGCTTTTTATAAAGAGAAAGGACCTCTTCAGGCAGAAGAGGATATTCATCATCGGCAGTTATGATGTGATGGAGTTCTATAGGAAAAAATACCTGTCATTTTCAAAGAAACTTTCAAGATCGGTGATCAATATCGTGAAGGATACCAAAAGATACTATCCGGGGGAGTTGAATTTGATCGATGTCGGCATGCGCAAAAATGAGAAACTCAAACCCGGCGTCCCTACCGCTGACAGCGGAAAGGTGACGCATCGGGCATTGGAGCGTTCGCTTGAGCTGCATCTATCGGGAGAAATTGATCTTATCGTGAATACTCCCAATTCCAAGGAATCACTGAATCTAGCCGGATTTCCACTGAAGGGCGCGACCGAATTCTATTCAGGGGGCAGTGACGCATTGATGACCTTTTTCTCTCCGAATATGAAATTAGCGCTTCTGACCAGGCATATTCCTATCGCGCAAGTAAGCGAAACGATAAACAAGGACATGCTGCTCGCGGCATTGAGGATATTACGGGGCTACGGCCGTATCGGTGTATTGGGGCTGAACCCTCATGCATCCGAGGGCGGCCTTATCGGAAATGAGGAAAAGGATATCATCATTCCCGTTCTTGAGGCGGCCGCAGCAGAAGGGATAGATGCCGCGGGCCCGATGATACCGGATACATTTTTCATGGACGGAGAACGCGATATCTACCTTTCGATATACCATGACCAATTGCTGCCGTTATTCAAGAATTCATACTTCAAGAAGTCCTTTCAGGCAACACTGGGCATAGATGTGAAGCGGATCTCTGTTTCGCACGGCACGGCATGGAGCACGGTTGATGACTTTTCCGCCTCGGAGGAGTCACTTGAGTACATCCTTGACGGGGGAATGGACAGTATCATATGGTGATAAAGAGTTTCAGAGGCCAGAATTTCGTTAATGACCCTAATTATATACGCAATCTTGTAAAGAAGATCGATTATAAGGACAGGGACATCATTGACCATATAGACATAGACCTCGAAGTCTGCGTAGGGATTGTGCACGTCTACGGAGGTAACATGTCCGTGATAGCTATTGCCAAATTCGTCTACCAGATGGAACTCTCCTTTGGCTGGCCGGCCATCCTTCTCTTCGTGGGCGTCAAACCAGACGTGTCTAGAAACCCCGTCATCGATTGTACACCACACATCCCCGGTCACTTTTGGTGCGGCATTGCCTCTTGCGATTACTATTCCTACCAATGCTACCAGAAATATTGCTATTACCCCAAATATAATTAATTTTTTCATTAAAATTCACTCCTTTACTTTTTTATTTTTTAATAAGATTGAAATGCAAGTTTAAATCATTTTAATACATTCAATGGACATCGCCTCCTAAAATGAATCAAAGAATTTTCCCTTAATTCAAAATATAATTTATCGTAATAAAATTTTGTTAATAAAGCCAGACTATACAATTACGTTCTAAGTCTGGCTTTATAAAATTTTGTTAATAAAGCCAGACTTAGAACGTAATTGTATAGGAAAAATTTCTTCAACAATCAAAACTAAGTC
>JAIVYW010000061.1:0-7659 GCA_048635215.1 Candidatus Atribacteria bacterium | reverse complement strand
TCTGCACCTCTGCCGGTAAACGTTTGGCAGCCTCTGCGGCAAGCTCTCCTGTTTTATTAAATTCAGCCAAACGCAAACGTCTTTCTGCCCCGAACCAATCGCATTCGGCTGTTCTTGTTTCCTTTGATTCAGGATTTTCATTCTTCAGTTTCTTAAATTTTTTTCCAGCTTCTTCCTCAAATCGATGTGCGGCATGAATATCAGGAAATTTATTTAGGGGGAAATTTACCGAACCACTGACGCAAGTCAATAAAATATCATAATTATATTCAATTCCACGATGCCAAGATCGGACATTTCGGTTTCTTTGAATGTATTGACGATGCATCAGTGGCAAAGAAGTTATATAAGGCCGCCGAAGATTTTTTGCGCGATAGGGGAATGCTGGAGGTCAATGGACCGATGAACCCCTGCACCAATGAAGAATGCGGATTTCTCTTGGAGGGATTCGATGATTATCCCCGCTTGATGATGACATATACGCCGGAGTATTACCTAGGACTATCCGAAGCCGCCGGATATGCCAAAGAGAAGGACCTTTTCGCTTATCATATGAAGGTCCAGCAGCCCTTGCCAGAAAAAGTGGCGCGCCTGTACGGTAGGATAATGGAGCGCAATAATATCAGGCTTTCTCATTTGGATATCAAGAATTTTGACAAAGAGCTTGCGAAGATCAAGGAAGTATACAATTCGGCATGGGAGAGGAATTGGGGATTCGTCCCGATGACTGAAGCGGAAAAGGACAAGATGGCAAAAGACCTGAAGGCGCTAATAGTTCCCGAGCTTCTTCAATTCGCGGAGATCGACGGAGAAACCGTTGCCTGGATGTGGACCATGCCTGATTATAATCATGTCCTAAAGAAAATGAAGGGGAAGATGAATCCCATCATTTTTTTAAAAGAGCGGAAAAAGATCAAATGGGCGAGATTGATCACATTCGGGATAAAGGAAAGCTACCGCGGAAGAGGCATTGATGCGGTATTTTTTCATGATGCCCTCGAAACCGTGAAAAAAATGGGATTCACCGATGCGGAATTCTCTTGGATACTGGAAGATAATGTGATGGTTAGCAGAGCAGCGGTGGCGATGGGTGGAGAAATATATAAAAAATACCGTATATACGGAAAGAAATTAAAGGTATAGAAGATGGCTAAAATATTAGTGGTTGATGATTCTAAATTTGCAAGGGCGATCGTGATTAACGGACTGAAAAAAGAGGGATTTGAGATTTGCGAAGCCGAGAACGGAAAGGAATCCGTGGACATCGCGAAAATAGAGAAACCTGACCTGATCCTCATGGATGTTGTCATGCCAGTGCTGGACGGGATCGAAGCAACAAAGATCTTGAAGAACCTGCAGGAAACAAAGAAAATTCCTATACTTATCCTGACCGGACAGAATTCCAAAGAAGAAATACTGGAGGGATTCAACGCCGGGGCGGATGAATATCTATGTAAACCCTTCAAATTCAATGAATTGCTTTCGACCATAAAGACTCTATTGAACCTATATAAATAATGGACAAAGATTATTATAAGACCCTTAATGTGGAGCGTAGTGCCACCAATGAAGAAATAAAGAAGGCCTTCAGAAAATTAGCGCTTAAGTATCATCCGGATCGAAATCCGGAAAACAAGGATGAGGCGGAAGCGCAGTTCAAAGAGATCAATGAGGCATATGCCATTCTCTCTGATGAAGAAAAGAGAGAGATATACGATACATACGGATATGAAGGCCTCAAAGGCCAGTACGGATCCAATTTCAGCGACATCATTAAATCCTTTTTGAATTTTGATTCGATCTTTGATGATCTTTTCGGGCCTTTCGCAAGGCAGCATAGCCGGAAGGGCGGTGATATACAAGTCAACCTCAATCTCAATATGGAGGAGGTATTTAACGGCTGCTCCAGGGAAATAGAGTTCGAGCGTTCGATTCCCTGCGAAAAATGCGGAGGGACCGGCGCAAAAACGCCGCAGGACATTGAAATATGTTCGACCTGCGGAGGAAGCGGTAAGGTACGAAGACAGCAATTGTTCTTCACAGTTTCTCAGACCTGTCCGGCATGCGGAGGAAGAGGAAAGATAATTACAAAGAAGTGCCCTGAATGCCGCGGAAAAGGGCTCGGGTCTACACTTGAGAAAATGACCGTGGATATTGAAGCCGGATTGGACAACGGAACTGTTCTGATGTCTCGAGGCAAAGGAAATATAATAGACGAAAAATTTCCCCCCGGGGACCTTTATATCGTTCTCAATGTGCAGGAAGATCCTGTTTTTACAAAAGATGGAATGAATCTCTATGCCGAGCTTCCGGTACCTTTTTCGTCGGCTCTTCTGGGCGACACATTAGAATTTCCATATTTTAACGGAGAAATATTAAAGATCGATATCCCTAAAAAGACAGAACACGGACACATTTTAAAGTTGCGCGGTTATGGAATAAAAAGAAAGGGTTATCGAGGAGACCTTATTTTCAGAGTCGGACTCGAAATGCCGGCAAAGCTTAATAAGACACAGGAAAAAGTATTAAAACAATTCCAGAAATTGACCGAGAAAAGCTATCACCGTTCCAAGGCATTCAGAGAAATAATGGACAAGAGGTTTAAGAAATGATAGATCAAAACTTGATAATAGAGAACAAGGATCTCGTACAGGAAAACCTGACGCTCAGAAAAAAAGATATTGATCTGGATCGGATCGAGAACAGTATCAATGGCTTTAAAAAATTGAAATTCGAACTGGATAATTTGAGATCCAAAAAGAAAAGTTCGAGCAAAGAGTTCGGGAAAAAGCGGGCCGCAAAGGAAGATGTCTCCGACTTGACCAAGGAGCTTGAAGCCCTTTCACAAGAGATCGATAGAACAGAAACAAGATTGGATGAGATCCAAAAGGAAAAGAACGATATGCTCTTACAATTACCCAATCTCATTCACGAATCCGTCCCTCGTGGCGCGGGCGAAGAGGATAATCCGGTTATTGCGGAATATCCCCCGGCTTCAGAGCCCGACGAGGATCACCCGGACCATATTGACCTTGGTGAGGAATTGGATATCATCGATTTTACCGGTGCGGTGGAATTGGCGGGAAGCAGATTCGTTCTACTTCAGGGAAAAGGCGCGAGGCTTCACAGAGCTATCACATCCTTCATGCTAGATATGCACGCGAAGGCGGGATTTTTAGAGATCTATCCCCCATTTCTCTCAAGGAAAGAACCTCTGGAGAAAACCGGGCAGATACCCGATAAGGAAGATGACCTTTACAAGATCGAAGGAGAGGACCTGTATCTGATCCCCACGGCCGAGGTTCCACTGATAAATTACGGGAAATACCTGAAAGCAGATCATTCCCGACTGCCGCTAAGAATGTCAGGATTCTCGACCTCTTTCAGAAAAGAAGCGGGTTCATACGGAAAAGATATCAGAGGAATGATCCGAGTGCATCAATTTGACAAGGTTGAACTTGTATCGATCGTCCACCCAGATAATTCATCTCAAGAGATGGAATTCTTAAGAAATAGCGCGGAAAATATACTCAGGGCGCTGGAATTACCCTACCGTGTAGTGGAATTATGCACCGGTGATCTTGGATTCACCGCGGCAAAGACCTATGATCTTGAGGTATGGATGCCGGGACAGAAGCGGTATCGGGAGGTTTCGTCCATCTCGAACACCACGGACTTTCAGGCCCGGCGAATGAATTTCAAATTCAAAGATATTGATGGAAAGAAAAAATTCGTACACACGCTTAATGCTTCTGGCTTAGCGGTTGGGCGAACCTTTATAGCCGTATTAGAGAATTACTGGAATGCCGACGGGACCATATCCATTCCCCAGGCTCTTCAGCCATATACCGGCTTTGACAAGATAGGCGGCTGATGCCATATATCGTCCTCCTTCTTTCACTTATTTTCTACGGTTTATCCACCACGCTTCAGAAGAAAGCTTTGCAAGAGATCAATTTGGGAGCAATGCTCAAGATACACGGATGGGCGGTAGGAGGCTTGTATTTACTGGGCTGGTATCTATTCTCGAAAACATTGACCCCGGCGGATTATCTCTTTCCTTTTCTTGCCGCGATCGCATCCGCTCTGGGATTCATCTTTTACTATGAGGCCTTGAAATCCACTTCCGCATCTGTGGTAAGCCTAATAACTTCGCTATACTCGCTGGTAGCCATTTTCCTATCCGTTATATTCCTTGGGGAAGCATTCTTACCCATATATTTCGGAGCAGTGTTTCTTATCATTCTCGGATTGATCCTTCTTAAAGGAAAGAAGGCAGATAAAACAAGCTTTTCAGGTATCGCCTTATCTATGATAGCCATGGTGATGTGGGGATTCTGGGGATTTTTCTCGAAAGCAGCACATAATGTCGCCGGAGAACCGGAATTAATGGGCGCTTTCGGCTTGATCGCGATCCTCGTCTTTCCAACCTATGCCAAGAGATTCAAGGGGGAGATCGGATCCGTCAAGGGAGAGGCGATCGCATTAGTTTCCGTTATAATACTCAGTGCTGCTTCTGTCATGTTCTATTTCAGCCTGAGATTCTTCCCCGCTTCTGTTGTGACTCCCATTATCTCAGGGTATCCGTTGATAACCATCGTGTCTTCATTTTTCATCCTTCACGAGAGATTGAGTTTTCGGCAATTGCTTGGCTCCGCTGTCATCATTGGCGGGATCTTCCTTTTTTTGATCTAATTCTAACAAGAGAAAAATTGTTCAAGGTTATGCTTCGCAGAGCACAAGTGACAAGAGCACAAGCGGGGAAAATACAAGAATCAAATACCGGATGGATTCCCTGCTTTCGCGGGAATGACGGAATTATTTTCTTTTGCCATTACCAAACTAACCTCTAACCTCCAGCCTCCGACCTCTATTTATCTATTCTATTTTAACTCTTCTTATGGTATAATATAACATGAGCAGTATATGTTAAACGCATTAATCTACACATTAGGAAGATTCATTATAAGGGTCTTTTTCCTTTTTTATCTGAATTTTAAATACAAATTCCTTGTACCGCTACGCAAAGGAGGTAAGATATACGCGGTAAACCACCCCTCCGAATTTGACGCATTCCCCGCCTTGATGCTGGCTCCGGATTATGTTCATGTGATGATCAATGAAGAAATATGGGGCCTCCTTATTCCGAGATTGATATTTGATGCTACTAATCAAGTCAAGATCATCCGGGGTAAAAATTCCCATCAAACTATCGAAAAGTGCTTTGAGCTCCTTGATGCGGGAGAAGCTTTGATCATAGCCCCGGAAGGAAAGATATCCCCGGTCCCCGGCATAGAGCGGCCTAGAAAGGGGGTGATAAGAATTGCCTTGGAAAAACAGGTTCCCATAGTTCCGGTCGGAATATTTGTGAGGCCGGAGGATGTCAAATATTCAACTAATTACATTCGAAAGCTGAAGATAACAAAACCTCTGTTCCGCCCCCGATTTCGGTCAAAATACGGCTGTCTTTTCGGTAAGCCCATTTACCTGGAAAAGTATTACAATGAGAAGATCTCCATGGAAAAATATCAGGAACTTGCCGACATGGTCTTGGAAGAAACATACAGGCTGGGGAAAGAAGCCGGTAAATTATTCAAGAAATAAACTTCGTAGTGTCGAAGTGTTCCAAGTTCACAAGTTGAGAAAGAGAGAAAAGACCCATCTAGTATTTGTTTCTTGCACTTTCCCCCATTATTTACTGTTCACTGTTTCTTGCCCACTTTCGTATTTAGCTAAATACGAAACAACAGTACACCCACTGTGCCATTCTCAATTCTTCATCCTTTATTCTACCTTGTTTGTTGTTCCACTGGGACGCTGGGTCCACTGGTGCACTGCGCAGCGTCTTTCTTCATTGTATTTCCCCACTTTACACTTCACACTTCTTAATGCCTCGTACTTCGTACTCAACCTGTGCCACAGCTGATTGTTCCACTTGTCCCTGGGTCCACTGGTGCACTGGGTCCACTGCGAAGCGTGTCCCTTGTGCCTTGTGCACTACGACATTTCCGCGTCGCTATTTGACTTTTTACTTAAAATTATATAGAATTTTATTTAAGGGAGGATTTTTTGGTAAAAGAGAGTTTCGGGAAAACAGTCTTTGACACATCCATTAAAAAGATCAAGGGACTTCTGGAGAAGGAAAGCAAGGGGGTTTTTCTTAAAGATGTTCTTCACAAAAAAGAGTACCCCATAATTAAAACGCCGTTTATCATTGGCCGGTCCGAAGATTGCGCCTTGACCATTACAGATGACATCAAGGTTTCAAGAATTCATTGTGTGATCAATAAAAGGGGCGATAAGTATATTCTGGAGGACCTCGGATCCACCAATGGTATACTGCTCAACGAACATCCACTTAAAAAAGGACTCATCAAACACGGAGATGTTATTACAGTCGGTGATAAACTCTACCTTTTCATAAATAAACAATAAATCACTTTTTCTGGTATTTTCTTACTTTTTTCCTATGATCAGAGTAAGTGACAGAAAAATCATGTGTTCCATCGTTTTTTGAGACATAGTAAAGATAAGATGTTTCGACAGGCAGCAGAACCGCTCTTATGCATTTTTTTCCCGGAGAACATATGGGGTTTTTGGGAAGTCCGTAATTCACATAAGTATTATAAGGCGAACGATGATATTTGTTCTTTTTCGTAATATTATTTGTTTTGATGCCGGCACGCAGCAGGCCGTAAAGTATGGAAGCATCTATCTGAAGGCGCATCCTCAGTGACAAGCGGTTATTGATAACAGAAGCGATCAGCTTCTCTTCACCTACTCCTGTCTCCTTTTCGATCAAAGAAGCTTTGATCAGATTATCGTGTAGAAGCTCCCGGTCCATGGCGGGTGCAAGCGTAGTGATGATATCTTTGAATCGCGAAAGTAATTTCTCGATAACATCTCGTGGTGAAGCGCTGAGCAGAAAATCGTAAGTATCCGGGAACAGATAACCCTCAAGATCTTTGGCTGACGGTGATATAAGATATTTCTCTCTGAAATTATCCTGTGCAAGAAGTTCATTCATCTCAAGAAAAAATTCATCGGCTGAAAAAAAGCCCGACGATTGAAACTGCAATGCTATGTCAAATACATTACTGCCTTCAATAATAGTAATTCTTCTTTGTCTTATAAATTCGCAGCCGGTGACAGCGTTTAGAATGTTCTCAAGAGGGGGCATTGACAGTTCGCATCGATATGTGCCGTATTTAACACCATTTAGGATCAGCATTATAGTTCTTAACATCGCCTCGTCGCCGAATAATCCTCTTTTGAAAAGATTCGTGGCAAATGCAAATCCTACGGTGCCTTTTTCAATTTCATAATCAACATAGACACCGCCGAGGGAGGGGAATAATTCCCCCAAGGGCAGGAAATTAGCCGTCGTGAAAAATACAAATATTGAAAGAAATAGAAAGAATCTAGCTCTTGGGCTGTGCATCAAGATAACCTTGAAGCATTACAACAGCGGCAAGTGAATCCTTGATCTCTACTTTCTGCTGCCATTTAAGGCCAAAATTGTCCATTACGGAATCTACGATCCTTGAGGTATAGCGTTCGTCAAAAAGCTCCACTTCAACATTCTTTGCTCTTTTCTTCACCTTCTCATAGAATTTCACCGCTGCCTCTGTTGTTTCAGAATTCTGACCATTTTCCTTC
>JAIVYW010000060.1:0-7613 GCA_048635215.1 Candidatus Atribacteria bacterium | reverse complement strand
TATTCGGCTAGCTGCTTTTCTGCATCCTGCTTCTGTTGTTTGAGGTCATCCAGCTGATCCCTGATCCCCTGTCGCCTGGATTCAAGGCCCTTGGCAAGCGGTTTCCTTAAAAGAAAAATCAGTCCGCCGGCAAGCACCGTAAAGTTCATTATCCGCCAGATCAGATCCTTGCCCTTGTCAAAGCCGCTTTCTCCGTGTCCGCCCTCAGAGGAAGCCAAAACCGACCCAACAGCAAACAGAACCGAAACAACGACCAAAAGGCCAACAATATAGCGAACCTTCCCCGTCCTGACAAACACGCTCATGATACAGCCCTCCCGAGTATCTTTTCGGCAATCGCAGCCGAGAAAGCCTTCACTTCACTCTTTAGTTTGTCCCTGGCGGCCCCTGCATCCTTGGCAATCTGAACCCGTACCGCCTCCAGGTCCGCTTGCGCCTTCTGGTTGATTTCGTCTACAAGCCGCCTTTCCTCCTCCTGGCCGGCCTCCTTCAGGGCCTCTTTTTGCTGATGCCCCTTCATCTTGGCTTCACCGATCTTTGTTTGAAATGTCTGCATGGTTTCGGCGGCATCCTGTTGAGCGCCCTTAATAGATTCCTCGGCGTCCTGGATTTTTTTCTTTCTTTCGATGAGTATCTTGCGGATAGGTTTATAGAGGACGGCGTTGAGGATGAAAATCAGCGCAATGAAGTTTGCCATCTGGAGAAATAAAGTCCAATCAACACTAATCATGACCGACTCCCACTTTCTTCTCTTGATCGTTTAGGAAATTTCAAATGAACATGACAACATATGCACCAAAAAACTGCCCGTCTATACACCACGACGGGCAGCTTGTCAAAGGTTTTTTTCTATTATTTTTGATATATACCATCTTTTATTTTTACTTAACGGCCTGGTTTCTATAATTCTTACTCTATCACCCAAGTGTGTTTCATTCTTTTCATCATGAACCATAAAAGAAGTCGTTCTTTTGATTACTTTACTATATAAAGGATGTCTAGCCTTTCGGGAAACTTTCACTACCCGCGATTTATTCATTTTATCAGAAATAACTTTTCCAGAAAAAATACGGCCCCTTGTTGGAAGTTGTCCATGAAATGGACATCGGGGATCATCGCACTCGGTAGCCGGAGGTTCGACTCCTTGTATACCTATATTACGTACTTTACTCATTCTTTCTTTCACCTCGGTAATGCGTCTTTCACCCATGTTTCTCTATCGTTTAGAAAAGATAGAGGAACAATTTCGGCTCCTTTGTTAAGGAGTAAGACGTCAATCACCTATAACTGATTCAACAGTTACTATTGTGATATTAGCAATCCTTTCCCAGCTATAATCTTTTTAATACTTTTCATTGTTAAGAGAATTTCACATGCCTCGTAGTGTCTTCTAAATACTGAATTAAAAAGAGGAGTCCAAGATGTCTCGGGAAAGCCCCCTGAAATCTTAGCCCCGCTGTCCAATAAAAGTATAATTGCAGTTAATTGATTCTTTTGAGCAGCCCCGTTCAGTGGTGTCATTCCGTGTTGATCGTTGATTTCCGTATCCGCTCCTTTTTCAAGCAGTAATTTTACAATTTCATTATATCCCTGTGAAGAAGCTTTGTGTAGCGCAGTGCTTTTTGTGAATATTGCTTTATTTACATCTTCAGTTTCAATAAATTTCTTCACTGCATCTATATCATTTCTGAATACGGCATAATACAATTCATCTGTTTCGATAACTTCATTTTTAATAGTATCTACAATAAATACCGATTGCCTTATTAGGGATTGACCAATGTATAATCGGTATATACCTTTTTCCTGGGTCTTTTCCATATGACACCAGTCTTTAGGGTTATTTGACGTCCCAAATGCCCAGGCACCGGCGTCAGCATCGAAAAAATGGATCTCTAATTTCTTCTTTTTACCGTTCTGTTCGATATACAGATATGATCTGATCTGTGCAAAAAGCATTTTCATTCCAAGTGTAGGACCGGAATCTATTGTGATTATTTCCAAATAATAATGCACTGGCCCTTCCTCGGTCTGAAATGTTTGTTTTTCATTTACCCATCTTCCTCTACATCCTGAAGAAGAAATCAATACGATTAAGAAAATAAATAGCAATATTCTATTTCTCATTATCAGTTCCCAAACCTACTTGTTCTTATAAAATGCTTCTTCATAGATTCTCCTTTTTCAATTATAACATATTGAGAAGGAGTATCAAATAATAGTAAGTACCCCAGTAGCCCAGTGTCCCAGTGGAACATGGTGACAAGTGCAAATATAATTGACAATGGATAATTTTGTTAACTTTGTGAACCACCGTCCCCGATTTCTTCCAAAAAATCTGCGTAGTTATCCCTATTTATCTTGAATACTTCCGCGGTTTTGTACGCATTTCTGAACGAGCGGGGAAATGAGATCCGTTTCGCGGGATTCCATTTGATCTCAAAGGCTGATAATTTTTCATCCTTCTCTTCGATGTAATCTATTTCCTGCTGGCTTGTGGTTCTCCAAAAATACTGAAGGGCATATACTTTTCTGAAACTCAATAACTTTTTTCTCTCGCTGATAAAATAGTTCTCCCATAATGCGCCGATATCCTGACGGGACTGTAAGGAAGAAAAATTATTCAATACTGCATTTCGTAAACCATTATCATAGAAATAGATCTTTTTACTTTTCTTTAATTCGGTTCTCAAATTGCGATTGTATGATCCTAATCTGAATATTACAAACGACTTTTCCAGAAGATTAATATACTTTTCAACTGTTTCATTATCCAGACCGGTGATCTGACCAAGTTCGTTGTATGAAACTTCATTGCCAAGCTGAAGAGCCAAAGTCTTCACGAGCCGTTCCAACTTCTCCGGCTTCTTTATATTATACCAAATCATAATATCCTTGTATAGATAACTTTCGGCAAGTTGATGCATATATTCTTCCCTCAGCTCCGGAGAAATGACGATTTCAGGATAATTTCCGAATATAAGTCTCTCTTCCAGACATCTCTTTTCCTCAATATATCCATAATGCCTTGAGAGCTCATTAAATGAAAATGGAAGTAGCAGGTACTCCAGTTTTCTTCCAGTCAGTGGCTCAGAAACAATATTCGCCAACTCGAACGAAGAGGAGCCTGTTGCTATTATCTGAACATCAGGAAAATTATCCACCATGATCTTTAGCGTGAGCCCAATATTGCTTATTCTCTGTGCTTCGTCTATAACTACTATTTTATTGTTGCCGATAATCCTTCCGAGTTTTGCGGAATTTGTATTTGAAAATTCATCCCTAATATCATATTCGTCGCCATTTAATATAATCGAAGGGAGATCGACCTGCTCCAAGATGTTCTTTACTATTGTTGTCTTTCCTGATTGCCGGGGCCCGTAGATTATAATGATCTTCTTTTTGAACATTCTTGAAATAATAAGGTCTTCTAACTCTCTCTTTATTATCACAGTAAATTATAACGCTTTTTGCTCAAATAGTCAAGTTTTGCGATTACATTCGCAAATAATCGGCATATTTTGCGATTACATTCGCAAATATCACAATTGATATTGGAAAAGTTCGCAAGTTGAAAAAAACCGAATAATTGTAGGGGCAGACCTGTGTGTCTGCCCTATTGCCATAGAATCACACGCAAACAGTCTCCACACATCTTCTAATCTCATTCCTTTTTCTTTCCTAATTATTCATTGTATTTTCCCACTTTGCAATTCAGACTTGCTGAGCAAGCTCAGCATTGCTTGTGCCTTGTGCGCCTATCATCCATTTTCTCGACCTTGAACTTTTGAACCTTTGAACAATCTTCTTCCACTACATTCTCCACACATTTTTTAATGTAATTCTGATTTCTCTCTTCTTAACCTTTAACTTTTCAACTTTTCAACCACCGGCCACATATCCGGTTGGCGTTACGCCAACCTCACTTGACCGTTATCTTAATTCGGTATATAATAAACCATGGTAAAAGACAGCTACAAGGCCTTCCTGCCATTTGCAGGTGAAGCGCCGAAAACTAATCTAATCAAGAAAAGAGGGGCTTTGCTCTTTTCTGATGTTTCCGGATTTACAAAGATGAGCGAAGCGCTGGGTGCGCATGGAAAAGCGGGCACAGAAGCACTGATCGGAATTCTTGATATGTATTTCGGTAAAATGCTCGATATTATCAAAGAGAACAACGGTTATGTTATTTATTTCGCCGGCGACGGCATGCTCATCTCCTTCACCGATAAGGCAGCAGGCAAAAAATGTTCCTCCGAAATGATGAAAGCGATGGGGGATTTTGACAATATCCCGACACCGTTTGGCGCATTTTCTCTTTCAATGAAGACGACGGGCGTTATCGGAAGCTGGAATGAGATCATTGTAGGAAATGAAAATGCGGCAAATATCTTCATTGCGGGAAATGCCGTGAAGATGATAGCCGAGATGGAAGACGGCGCCTCTTCGGAAGAGGAGCTCTGGCAGGTATTAAAGGACAAAAAAGACAATAGCAGTGATTTTACATACAATTATTCACTCCCGGTCAAGGCCTATGTGCCTAATGATATACTCAAGATCGCTGAGAAGGGGCAATTTGGAGAACATCGGGCGGTAAGTGTAATATTTTTAAAGGTAAGCGGCATAGATCCCGCCTCACCCGACATCCCGCTTTTACAACGGGTTATTTTCGAGATCCGAAATATTGTCGAACAATTTGGTGGAGCATTACAGCTTATCGATAACATTTCTCCCGGGTCTTTCAAAGTACTCATTACTTTCGGTGCTCCTTTTTCCCGCCCGAATGATCTAATAAATTCTCTTACCGCAGGAAAAATGATAGCGAAGCAATTATCATCCCATTCTCAGATCACAGTAAAATGCGGCATCAATCAGGGTTACGCCTTTGCGGGTATAATCGGCAATGCAAACAGGAAAACATATACCTTGCTCGGTGATGTTGTAAATACAGCGGCACGACTTGCACAGTCCGCTGAAAAAGGCGGAGTTTATGTTTCACGGGATGTAAAACGGCTGACAGAAGAATCCTTCTCATATCATGAGCTCGACCCTATCCGGGTCAAAGGTAAATCTGAAGTACTGGAACGCTTTGAGCCCCTTGGAAAGCGGGATTTTAAAAAATATTCCACACCATATATTGAGCGGAAAGAATATGAAAAAGCGATAAATGATTTCCTTTCGGACCCCTCCAATTATGTTCTATATGTTATTGGAGAGGGAGGCATGGGAAAAACCCGAACCATACATGAGGTACTCAAGAAGCAGGATCTTGAGGTTTTCCGATATGAAGCCTCCAATGATCCCGGGCGGGGAGATCTGCTCAAGCAGCTGCTACTCCATATTACCGGCATGGCGGATCAGCAAGACCCTCAGCAGAAAGCAGAGAGATTGGCTTCGTTTATATCTTTGCAGAGAACGGAGGAGGCGGATAGGATCTCCGACCTGCTCCCGATACTTTATTATTATCTTCTTGGGCGGCCGCTTTCAGGTACGGTCTTTGAGTTCCTTGAGCCGAAGGCCATCAGAGAAAATTTCATTCAGGCGGCACAGCTCATCTTAAGAAATCAAAGATCGGTACAGGCGGTGTGGGCAGATAATGCTCACATTCTGAATGATGATCTGCTTAAAGAAATACTTGATCTCTTGCGACTTGTCAATTCTTTCGACGGGGTACCCATCAAGATGATACTTTCAGCAAGAGTTTTTTCAGATCCGATCCCTGATGGAAATATTAAGGTAATATTCCAGCCGATGAATAATGTACAGGCACAAAAGATGGCGCGCGCAGTTCTGGGAAATGATGTTCACAAAACGATCGTTAACGGAATTATGAAAAAAACCGACGGCAATCCGTTTTTCATGGAACAGACCCTTTCATATTTGAGAGAAAAGGGTTTTATTGAGCTGATAGAGGAACTTTGGACACCGGCGGAAAATTATACCGAGGATCTTTTTCCTGAAAATATTTTTTCTATCGTCATGTCACGGCTCGATGCGCTAGAGGAAAGGATCAAAGAAACCCTTATCATTGCAAGTGTTATGGGCATCCGTTTTTCCGGTGAGCTTCTTTCAAAAATAGATGACAGGGGTGTATTTGACTCTCTCTCCGAAGGTGAAAAAAACGGCATTATCCATCTGGAAGAAGTCATCGAGATGGAATATATATTTGAACATGCCGTTTTTAAAGATGTCATTTACGACTCTATTCTTCGGGAAAAAAGAAAGACGATGCACCGCACCATCGCAAAAAAAATGGAAACACTGTCCCGGGATAAAAAGGCGGACTCAGCAGTACTTGCCTATCACTTCATTAACGCGGAACATTGGAAGAAGGCATATAAATATTGCGTATCCGCAGGAAAGGCGGCGGGTGAGCAGTTTTTGAACCAGAAGGCAATAAGGCATTTTAATCAGGCGCTCGAAGCAAGTGAGCATGAGGAGACCCGCCTAAAAGAGAGGCAAAGATCAAGCTTGTTTCTTGATCTCGCTCAGCTGTATTTGAATATTTCCGATTATGAAAATGCGCTGAAATACTTCAAGCTTATCGAAAAAAACGCGGCTATAAATTCCATCGGCAGAATAGATGCGCAGATATCTTCTGCTTCCGTTTTCGGGCTCAGGGGTGAATTTCCCAAACAGCGCGAGATGCTGGAGGCAGTATTAAAAAGTATTCCTGACAAGATACGGGGAGCGGCGATCGCAAAGGCAAAGATCCACTCTCAAATGGCAAATCTTCTGAGGATACTGGGAGACATCCCAAGGGGGCTTGAGGAAGGAGAAAAAGCCGTAAAGCTTTTAAAAGGAAGAAATTCTAAAAAATGCAAATTGCTTCTTTCCACATCATACAAAGCTCTGGGCTCAGTATATATCTCCAAAGGTAATATGCAATCGGCCTTTGAGACATTTACACAGGCATACAGGATCGGCATCTTGGCGCAAGACCTCAAGGGTCAATGTTATTCCCTCAACAATATCGGAGCGGTACTAAAATTCCAAGGGGAATTAAAAAAATCCGAACAGGTATTCAAGAAATCCATGAAGATCGCCCGCGCGATCGGAGATCGCAGAATGTGGGCTACGATCCATTCAAATCTCGGCACTGTTTACAATGGTATGGAACGATTCGATGACGCTTTGGTCAATTTCAATAAATGTCTTGATATCTCCAATGAGATCGGGAATCTGAAGGGGCTTCAGGCAGCGTATATGAACATGGGCATCTCTTATAATTATTTAAAGGATCAGAAGCGTGCGGAAAAATCCTATACAAAAAGTATCGAGATATCAGAGGCTTTGAATTATCCCGCCGGGGTCGCAAAGGGATATATCAATCTCGGGCTTCTTTATAAGAATATCAACAAACTTGACAAAGCCAAAAAGGCATTGACCGACGCCTTGGAGATCTGCGAGAAGGTATCGGATGAAAGAAGCAAAGGGATCGCATTGAATAATCTGGGCCTTGTATATCTGAAGGAATGTGATCATAAGAATGCGCAAAAGTGTTTTTCCAGATATCTGGAAAGTGCGGAAAAAGTAAGTGATAAGAACGGGATCTGTGTCGCGCATGAATGCTTGGGAGAGCTCTACCTCGACATAGAAGATTTTGAACAAGC
>JAIVYW010000059.1:0-7681 GCA_048635215.1 Candidatus Atribacteria bacterium | reverse complement strand
TGATTTTTCGGGAGTGAGGCAAACGCTATATAGGATCGATGATGAGGACTGGCAGGATTATATCGAACCTTTCAACCTTTTAAATCATGACTTCGGAACCATGGCGATCCGGTATAAGAGCATTGACAATGCAGGAAATGAAGAAGTCGAAAAAGTTTTGGCCCTCTTTATGGACGATATCGCGCCCGCCGTTTCTTATGCTTACAGCGGTGTTACATACGAAACTGGAGAGCAGACATTCTTAAACGGCGAGGCACTCCTTGCGCTTGATGCTGTCGATCAGGGAGTAGGGCTGGATGCGATCGAATATACGGTGAACGATTCGGAAAATATTGAATATGCCGAACCATTGACATTTGATGAAGGCGAATATGGATTGTTGTTCCATGCCTATGATCTTCTCGGAAATAGTTCGGAAACGATTTCGATCGGCTTTATTGTCGATATGACCGCGCCTTATACCTCTATTGAATTCGGCGGCGCAATGTATTCGGACGGCGGGAATCTGTACATTTCAAATGAAACGGATATCACATTCCTTTCTGTTGACGGAGGAATTGTACCTTCCGGCGTGAAATGGATCGAATATAGAGTAAGTACAGTTCAAAGGTTCAAAGGTTCAAAAGTTCAAGGTGAAGAAACTTCAAATTCTAAACCTCAAACCTCAAATGAATGGATTCCCGTGTCAAGCACGAGAATGACAGATGGAGAGACTGCTCTGAATGACGGCATTGAACTAACATCTAACATCTATCATCTAACATCTGATGACGATTGGACCATTTACAATGGGCATATCGATCTTTCAAATTACGGTGACGGAGAATATACAATTGTATTCAGAGCAAGTGATAATGTGGAGAATATCGAGGACGATAAGGAAATTTCGCTAATACTTGATTCCACTCCTCCTCAAACTTCTCTTATAGTGGGAAATCCGAAGTATCGATCCGGAAATGAACTTTATGTTACATCCGATACGGAATTCAGTCTTAATGCGGATGACAGTTCAGGTTCGGGAGTAGATTATATTGAATACCGAATAGGTCAAGACAGCTGGAGAACATACACGGATGCTTTCAACCTTTCCGAATTTGGAGAAGGAGAACATACCATAAGTTACAGGTCAATAGACAATCTTGAAAATGCGGAAGAGATTAAAACGCTGATTGTAATTATTGACAATAAATCTCCTGTAACAGATATTACAGTGGAAAGTCCGCAATATTCAGAGGGAGACAATCTTTTTGTTACTTCTATGACAGAATTTAGTTTAACGGCGAATGACGGACAGGGAGCAGGCGTTGATTATACTGAATACAGAATAATTGAAAAGTCACAAGTCGATGAAGGGTGGATAGAATATACTGAACCATTCACAATAACAGGAGTTGATGGAGAATATACTGTTGAATACAGAAGTTACGATAATCTGAATAATGAAGAACAGATAAAGGCTATTCTGATATTTCTTGATAATATTGCACCGGAAATCTCGCTTGAAATCGGAGAGCCGAAATACATAACAAATAGCAATACCTATGTTTCCACTATTACACCTTTTAAAATAACCGGGCTGGATACGGGTTCGGGTGTAGGAGTTATAGAATACAGGATCGATGAAGGCGTTTGGGTTGAATATTCTGAATCCTTTAACCTCGCAGGTTATTCAGATGGAGTTCATGCAGTAAGTTTCAGAGGTTATGACAACTTGAATAATATTGAAGACGCGAACTCCATTATAGTTACACATGACAGCACATCGCCGGATACAGACCTGGTGATCGATAATCCGCAATATACGGATGTCGGCAATAATCTTTTTATAAGCGCAGTTACCGAATTTACGCTCTCAGCTTCTGATTCCGGCGCTGGGGTCTGTTACACCGAATACAGAATCACAAAAGACTTACAGGGAGAATGGAAAACATATACTGAACCGTTTACCCTAAGTGAGTTTGATGATGGTGAATATACCATTGAGTATCGAAGCGCGGACAATGTGAAAAATATGGCAATGGTTAAATCTGTCGCGGTTATACTGGATAATACTTCACCGCTGAGCGTAATCAACATTTGCGAACCCAAATATTATGATGGAGAAAAACTTTTTATTTCAGGGAATTCCCAAATAACATTCAGCTGTACAGACGGGGGAGTCGTTCCTTCAGGAGTAAAGTGGGTGATGTACAGGATAGATGATGAAGAATGGAAAATATATACAGGAGAATTTCATTTATCAGGATATATAAACGGAGAGCATGATATTGCATTCTACGGACAGGATAATGTTGACAATCGTGAAAATATGAAAACTGTAAGATTCGTGTTTGACACCACACCCCCCGTGAGTCTGCTGACAGTAGGAAATCCACAGTATTCCGACGGTTTTAGATTATTTGTTACATCTTCCACTAAATTTTCACTTACAGCAACGGACCAGGGCTCCGGTGTAAAAGTTACTGAATATATGATAGACAGTGGAGACTGGCAAACCTACAATACTGAGTTTGCATTAACCGGAGAAGGAAAACATATCATAAGCTACAGGTCTGTTGATAATGTTGGAAATACAGAAATGACAAAGGAATTGATTGTTTATATTGATGATTCTCTACCGGAAAGCAGTATTTTCTTCAATCCGTTTGAAGGGAACGGGAACCGGATCATCAAGGGAACATTCTGTACGATCACGGCAGAGGACGAGGGTTCTGGGATCATGTATATCCAGTATAGGATAAATGACGGGATCTGGAATCACTATCTCGAGCCATTCAATTTTTCAACCTTCGATTACGGCAGGCTGAATATTGAATACAGAGCAATTGACAATCTCGGCTATCTTGAAGAAATTAAATCCTTTGAAGTTGAGCTTGTAGAGGCATTTGATATCAGCGCGGAGCTTTCCTCTCTGGGAAGAGTACTTATCTGGATAAACAATGACATTGAACAAGCCTCAGACCTCGATCCTTTAAATGCATTCCTTGATTCTCAGGATATCATGCTCTATGAGATCACCCGAAGCAGCGGCGAATTCGTTTCGGGTATGAGAAGCGGGCTTTATAATCAATATATGATCCTCGGCAATGCGGAAAACCTCGAAGGGCATACCTCGGAAGAATTGAGAGAACATGTCTATTCGGGCAAAGGCCTGATCGCCTCTCATTATTACCATTTCCTGGGAGAAGGAGTAGTTCCTGAAGTACTCGGGATCCGTTACAGCGGAGTCTATGATGGATATGATCTGACCGCTAATCTTGCTAATTCACCGATAACCGAAGAAGGTGTATTGACTACCATAGGGAAGACTTACACCGTGGAGTCTCTTGGGTCCTTTGAGGGCGGCTATGTGACGGTATCGCCGCATCTGCCGTCACCCGTCATCATCGGGAATAACTATGGAGAAGGAAAGACGGTGTACTTTGCCTTTGATATATTCAGCTCTCTTGAAGATGCGGGAGATATACTTGCGGCTGCTATTGAATATGTTATGCCTGACAAAGAAAGTGTAATCTCCGGTGGATATAATACGGTAAAGATAAGTGTGAAATCCAATGTCTTTGACCTTCAGACGAAGATCCGTGAGATCCTGCCGGAAGGTAGCGAGATCATAAGAATAATACCCGACGGTGAGATTGAATCAAATATCGCCGATTGGAATGAGCTGATCACTGCCGGGGAAACCAGAAGATATTATGTCTTTGCGAAACTGCCTGAAACAGGTGAGGAGTTCACATTCACTGCGGAAGTATCATATCTGGCAAACGGTATCTGGTGGGAAGAAGAACCTTTTGAGTTCACCGAAACGGTATCATATGATCCTGAAACCTTGCAAACTGATATTATTGAAATGCTGAATGACCTTGATGTTGATAAAAAGGAAAGCCATCATATATCCAATGCGATCAAGTGTATTGAAAAGATCCCGGCCGCGGAAGATAGGGAGAAAGCGATACTGGAATGCCTGAAGGCGATAAATTTCCTGCGCAAGGTGACTTCTATTGATACAAATGATATCAGGCTGAAACTGGATAATCTGCTTGAGATTTGTCAAAAAAAATAGTCGTATAAATAGTTAATATCCTTCATGAATCGGAACACTAACATATACGTGAGCGGGAAGGTAGTGATCGCGAGATAAAACCGTGCCAAGTGACCCAGTGGAACAGTAGAACAGTAAAATGATTGAGAAGGTGACGGTTTTGTAGGTGGAGAGGGATGGATTTCCGCTTTCGCGGGAATGACGGAGGACAGGTCAAGCCCCATCCCTAAAATTATTCATTATTCATTTCTCCATTCTTCGTTGTTTTAATTGTCCATTGTCAATTGTCAATTGTACATTTTTCTATAAACCTCTATCCTCTATTTATGAATCAGAAAAATAGCTCTTGACTTTAAATTTTAAGTTGCTATGATAAAAAAAAGTGGAGGCATATATGCAGAAAAAGGACCTTGTTGCGATCAAAGATTGGAATGAGGAGGAGATCAAGCATCTTTTCCAGACTGCTGCCAAGATCAAGGGATATCAGAAGGCGGGTGACGAATATCATCCATTGAAGGGGAAATCCCTGGGAATGCTTTTTTCAAAGGCTTCTACAAGGACCAGGGTATCGTTTGAGGTTGGAATGTTCCAGTTGGGAGGATATCCCTTATATCTGGATATCAAGGCAAATCTTCAGGTTGCCCGGGGTGAATCCATCGAGGATACCGCAGTAGTACTTTCCAGATATCTTGATGGTATTATGATCCGGACCTATGCCCATAATGATGTCGAGAAGCTCGCTGAGTTTTCCACGGCTCCCGTTATTAATGGACTCACAGACCTCCTTCATCCCTGCCAGGTACTTACCGATATCTTCACTTTTGTGGAGCATAGAGGAGACCCGAAGGGGGCGACTGTCGCATATATCGGCGACGGAAACAATATGGCGCATTCCTGGCTTTACGGTGCCGCCCGTACCGGAATGAATTTGAACATTGCCTCGCCGAGCGGATATGAAGTTGACGCAAATGTACTGAAAGAAGCAAAGCAGATCGCGGAGCACAATAATTGTACCCTGAATATAATGAATGATCCCAAAGCAGCCGTTAAGGATGTCGACCTGGTTTACACAGATGTATGGGCTTCAATGGGAGAGGAAGAGGAGCATGCTGAGAGAGTGAATAAATTCAAGGACTTTCAGCTGAACAGAAACCTTCTCAATCTCGCAGACAAGGATGCTCTTGTAATGCACTGCCTTCCCGCGCATAGAGGCGAAGAGATCACAGACAATGTTATGGATGATCCCAAACACTCCGTGGTCTTTGATGAGGCGGAGAATAGAATGCATCTTCAGAAGGGCATTCTCTATTTATTAATGAAATGAGAATAGTCCTGCAAAGGGTCAGCAAAGCATCGGTTTCTGTTGACGGTAAAGAGGTCTCCGCCATCGGCAGAGGCTTATTACTTTTTATCGGGATCGGGAAGGAGTCTTCCACAGTTCAAGCCGAGCAATTGGCGAAGAAAATATCACGATTGCGGATCTTTTCAGATAACAAGGGGAAGATGAATCTTTCGGTTAGAGACATTAGCGGAGAAATTCTCCTTATTTCACAATTCACCCTATATGCTTCTACTAAAAAGGGGAATAGGCCTTCTTTCACTGAATCGGAGGAGCCCGTAAAGGCAAAGCGGAAATATCTTGAATTCGCGGAACTTCTGGAAAGGCACGGCGTAACGGTAAAAAAAGGCATCTTTGGTGCCAATATGGCCGTGAGTCTGGAAAATGATGGTCCTGTTACTCTTATAGAGGGACGTTGGTGAAGAGTGTGAAGAGTTTAGGAGGGAGAAATGGCACGCAGAGTTAGTGCTCTGATTCATAAATACATTAACAATGCTGATGTTATTTTGTTTCGTATTCAAGGCGCGAGGAGCGCTGCATACCCACAGCGGTATGAAAGTAACCTGGAAGATTGTTCAAAAGTTGAAATGTTCAAAAGTTCAAGGTTGGTAAATACAGTGAATAGGGAGAAGAGAATGAATAATTGTGAGACTGAAAAACATTACATTTGTCATTCTGAAAGAGCGGTAGCGACCGAAGAATCCATTTCCTTTGTCATTCCCGCGAAAACGGAAATAGCTGAAAACCATATGCGGATACTGTTTCCAGGTGGTTCTAGCGAGGCAAAGAGTTTACACGCTTCGCTTCCTGTCAACTCTTTGCTTGGAACTTTTACATCGGGACAGACGAACGCCTGCGGCGTACGACATGTCCCATATCTTGATTGGGGTACGGCGTGATATGATTGGAACAGGAGAATTAAAGTGTTAAACGAAATATTGATTTTCCGGTTACGGGTGTGGATATTGCCTTGTTCTCCTCACTTTACACATCACACTTCAAACTTCACACATCGTTCGCCACGCGAACGACTGTCATCGTATTTATGAATCAGAACACTAAGCAGCCCTTTCTATAATAAGAAGGGAAAGACCAAGATCTCCAAATTACGCCGGCTTGAAGGATACCTTAAAAGCAGATCGGATGATACCTTTCCTGTTTCAAAAGATTTCATTGGAAGCGCTGATGAATTATTGTTGACAGATAAGCGTAGGAAGGGGCGGGAGATGAGCAAATATGCCGAACGACGCTATCTTTCCGGCAAAAACGCGGAGAAATTGCTGAATAAGTATTTGTTAAAGGTGAATATTTCAAAAAATGATCTTCTGAACAAACTGTATGATAGTAAAATGATAAAGCATCGAAGAGAAATCGTGAAGCATTTACATAAGTCGGGGATATGCAATGCTGAGATTGCACGAGTAATGAACAGATCCAGATGTTGGGTGTCAAGGCTAAAGGAAAAACTCAAACTGTAAACACTGTAAACCAACGTCCCTAAGCTAACAACCTTGACTATTCCACATTCTTTTGTGTATAATACAGTATGAAATGCCCGTATTGCGGAAAAGACGACCTTAAGGTGAACGATACTCGGATGAAGGATAATTTTATCCGAAGAAAGAGGCAGTGCATTGGCTGCTTGGGAACATTTTACACTATTGAGATGATCGATCTTTCTGAGGTCAGGGTTCAGAAAAAGAACGGAAACCTGGAGCCATTCGGAAAGCATAAGATATTGAACGGCCTTACACGCGCTTTCAGCAAGATCAATATTTCAACCGAGCAGATAGCCAATTTGCTTGATGAGATCGAGATGGAAATATATTCTCTCAAGACAAATATAATCACATCCGATGATATCGGGAGTATTGTTCTCAAATATCTGAAAAAGATCAATGATATAGCTTATATACGATTCTTATCGGTGTATAAGAGGTACAATTCGATCGAAAAATTCTACGAGGATATCGCTAAGGTAATTGAAGAGAAAAAAGATTAATCAAAGACCTTCGCCGCCTTTTTCAAATTAATATTATCTTGATAGTTTACAATGAAGTCCAGGATCAGATTCACTGCTTGGTACTTGATATTCGAATGTTCCAGATTTTCAATATAATAATCATTATGCTCTTCAGATAATTTCCACTCAGGAAGCCGCTCTTTGGACGAAATGAATCTGGATGGAACGGGCGGTTTGCCGGTGAAGATCTCAAAGAGGGTCACTCCCATGGCAAATCGGTCAAGTCCTTTTACGGGATTGGTATTGCGGAAACTGCAGGGCGGAAGATAATTTCTCG
>JAIVYW010000058.1:0-7697 GCA_048635215.1 Candidatus Atribacteria bacterium | reverse complement strand
AGCCTATCGTGCTCTCGCTTCCCAGGGCTATACCGGCAATGATAGAATGAATTGACAGTACCAAGATCAGCATATACGGATATATGCTTGCCTGCGGGCGCTCCGCTAATGAATCGGCGACAGCGGAATGACTTTTCGCTACTACTTTTTCCAGAAGGAGGACGATGAGATACCCGATCGCGCAGATCAGAAAGGCCCACGGATAATTCGCGTTTAGCTGACTAAGATTATCATGCGCGTCCGGAAGCATATGGATTAACCCAGCACCTAAGAATATCCCTCCGGCAAAAGCATTGCCGAATGAGAACAAGCGTTTGCTCCTTTTTGACGCGGCTAAGCGCAATGATACAAAACCGCCGCTTATGCCGGTGATCAGAATAGCGACAAAGGCAATTATTTTAAATACAGCAATATTCATATGTACTCCGTTGTTTATGATTATATTATAAATTAAAACAAGGAAAAAGCAAAGCGTGCGCTGCGCTGTGCACAGACACAGTGTTCAAAGGTTCAAAAGTTCAAGGTTGATACCGAGGAGAATAAGCAAAATTGATAGTTGATTTTCCTTACAAAAATGATATAATGGAATAGAAAACACTTAATATAAGTGTAATAAAGTAGAGTATGGAATGCGGCATGAAGAAATGAAGGAGGCAAAATGAAGGATAGAGAAGAATTTGGATAGAATATTAACATTATTAGCGGAAAAATTAGAATTGGAAGATTTAGGCGTATATATTATTTTTGTAATTGGCGGTTCAGCATTGTTATACAAAGGCCTTTCATCGAGGCCTACGAAGGATGTAGATATAATAGCATTCGGTAAGATGAAAGACAATACTCTAACTTTAACCTCCACCAAACCATTTCCAGAAGAGTTGAAGAAGATATCAGGCGAGATCGCAGAGGATCTTGGACTGGTTGCTGATTGGTTAAATCCCGGCCCGACAGATCTATTGGAATTCGGATTACCTGAAGATTTCGTGCAAAGATGTGAGAAGAAGGAGTACGGGAAAAACCTGACCGTATATTTCATTGACAGATACGATCAAATCCATTTTAAACTTTATGCTGCCGCCGATCAGGGACCCGGCCGGCATCTACAGGATCTGCTTGATCTAACTCCTGAAAAGTGGGAGATATCCAGCGCCGCGAAATGGACGATCAGGCAAGACCCTTCCGAGGGGTTCAAAAAAGTATTGAAAGAAATGTTATGTGAATTGGGTTATGAAGATGTTGCTGGAAGAATTTAGTCAACAATTCCTCAAAAGGATTCTTGATCTTCTATGGGATTATTGGACCGATTTCGGAGTTTCTGCATATTCTCATATTCCGAAAACGCAAAAAACTGTTATGGAGCCGGAAGCATTGCTCTTGATCTCCGGTGTATTCGGGAGATATGACGCAAGGTTGTTTGACGAAATATTGAATTGGCTATCCGTGAACGGAAAATTCATCAACATACTGAAATTGAAAAATGCCATGAAAGTTGAACATTATCCTGCGAAAGTCTTTAATGCCATTTCGGATTTTGTTGTAAAGGAATGTAATCTCTATAAGTGGAAGGGACTTTCAAAAAAGGAAACAGATGTCAGAGAAGGACCTTTCTTTTACAAAAAGAGCGGTGAGCCTCTTGAGATTTATGGAAATCTGGATCCGATCTTTCGTAGAAACGGATTTTTGAGAGGTGAGATAACATGGAAGGGTAATCAGCGGCATTTTTCACCGTACAATGCTGTAAACTTGATCCTCCGGCTTCGTGCACTTTTTGGTGTCAACATGAGGAGTGACCTCATCCACTACCTGCTTGTACACGATAGCGGCCATCCCAGTGGTATGGCGAGAGAATTGTACTATTCGCAAAAAGGGGTGCATGATACACTTTCAGAGATCGAGGAATCAGGATTCGTCTCGATCATTCGCAAGGGCAAAGAAAAACACTACATTTTGGATAAAAAGAAGTTCTTCGATATTTTCGAGTTAGATCAGAAAGAAGTCCGCTACATCAATTGGAATAAGTTGTTTATTTCATTTGTGGAAATCTGGGAATTAATAGAGGATGAAAAATTCAAGAAATCTTCTGACCTGTTCCGATCTTCTCAATTAAGACAATTAATGAAAAAAGTACAGCCACAAATCATAGAAAGCGGAATAAAAAGAACCTTACCCGATCCTAGTCGGTATTTGGGTGAATCTCTACTGCCCGTACTTTTTGATAGTATTTTAAGTTTGCTTGAATAGAATGAGTGCCCTGTGCCTCAGAGACCCCATGTCACACATTACACGTCACACATGCAAAGGGTTATGCCTTTGCACGCGCTTGATTTGATCCGCTGTCGGTGGTAAAGTATAGTATGAGCGGGGATAGTATATGAAAACAATTGACTTAAGCAGCGAGCATGAATCACTGTACTTCAATTGTCTGGAGGACTGGTCCGAAGAGATGAAGGAATCTGGTGATCATAAGTGTCTATGGTACGGCAAAATGAAGGACAAGGGACTCCGGGTGAAACTGGCTCTGGACGACAGCGGGGAAGTGGGAGGGATGATACAATTTTATCCCTGTGAATATTCAAATATTGAGGCAAAGGACCTTTACTTTATCAGCTGTATCTGGGTGCATGGTTATAAAGAGGGCCGGGGGAATTTTCAGAAAAAAGGGATGGGCTCCGCGCTGCTTGCCGCCGCAGAGAAGGCCGCAAAGGATACCGGCGCTTCCGGTATCGCCGCATGGGGAATTTCACTGCCGTTCTGGATGAAGGCATCCTGGTATAAAAAGCACGGATATCTGAAAACGGATAAGGACGGAATGGCGGTCTTGCTGTGGAAGAAGTTCAAAGATGATGCTGTACCTCCGAAATGGATCAAGCAGAAGAAAACTCCCTCAAAGAGTGCGGGGAAAGTGACCGTCACAGCATTTATCCATGGCGGATGCCCCGCGCAGAATATCGTTTTTGAACGCGCCAAGAGAGCCGCCGAAGAATTTGGCGACAAGGTGGAATTTGTAAAAATAGATACTTCGGATAGAGAGGTTTTCCTTGAATGGGGAATTCTTGACGCATTGTTTATCGACGGAAAGAGTATAAACACGGGACCCCCACCGAAGTATGAGAAATTGTTCAAAATAATTGCTAATAAAGTTAAAAAACTCTGAAAAGGTAAAATGAGACAAGGAGGATCTATGAGAAGAAACAGTCTTTTTGTAATTGTGATCATTATGCTGGCTTTCTGCGCCTGCAATGAAGCGGGGTCTGATATTGTGGAGAATGTTCAGGAACAAAGGGATAAAGCCCGGTCAACAGCCGTAATGGCGGAGCTGAAAGATCTGAATCAAACTGTTGAAATGTTCTATCATGAATATATGAAATATCCGGCGAACATTCAGGAGATCAAAGAGTATTCACCTGATCTGGATCTTGAAGCATCGGATGGCGGAACCTACGAATACGATGCCGATACGCATCAGTTTATTCATAAACCGAAAGAGTAAGCTGCGCGGAGCACAATGGACAAGTGCAAAAGAAAGTGTGAGGTGTGAAGTGTAAAGTGGGAACGCGCAAGAAGAAAATAAAGATGGATTCCCGATCGATCGAGGTGGGAATGACGGAATACAGTGAATAGTGAACAATGAACAGTGTAGGCATGGGTGATAGGATACTAGGTGCATAGTGGGCAAAACAGATGCAACTTTGTCATTCTGAAAGAGCTTGCGACTGAAGAATCCAGTAGTTTAATTGAAAAAGGGATATGTTTACATTATAACCAATAAGAAAAACGGCACTTTATATATTGGCGTCACAAGCAATCCCATGAAAAGAATTTATGAGCATAGAAATGATTCGGTTGAATGTTTCTCTAAGATATACGGGTTGCATTTACTCGTATATTACGAAGTTCACGATTCTATGTATGAGGCGATTGCGCGGGAAAAATATCTTAAAGGGAAAGTTCGGAAGTACAAGATAGGATTGATTGAAAAGGACAATAAGAAATGGAGAGATTTGTACAATGAGATCCTATGAGATGGATACTTCGCATAAGGCTCAGTATGACAAATAGTGAGAAGGCAAAAGGAGAGGGATGGATCCTTCACTACGCTTCAGGATGACAAATAGGGAGAGAAATCAGAGCACTAGCTGCAAATTTGTAGGATATTCTTAATACAGGCCTCTTTATTATTTACAATGTCATCTTCTCTTAGGCGAATGATTTCAAATCCCAAGGCCCGCAGATCACTGTTTCTTTTGCTATCTATCAGTTTCTGCGCTTTCAATGAATGCCATTTTTCGCTATCACATTCGATGTCAATTGTCTTATCCTTCAGGAAAACCGCGAAATCAAGACGGTACCGCTTATTGCCCGTTGCCTTTACAACATACTCTCGTTTATAGGATAGCTTGAGTTTCTGCAAAATGCCCTCGACCATCCCCTCAATATCCGGGACATCAAACAATTCGCCCATATTAGAGCTTGAATATAACTTCGCGAAGGTAGTGTATTTAAATGATACCCGCAGTTTGGCATCATTCACGATCGGGTCTTTTAATTTCACGATCCTGAAAAACGAGATCTTATAATATTGATCGTCTGATCTGATCCCGTCCTTAATAAGTTTTTTTCTTTTACATATTTTTGATGATCTCACGATCCCGTAATATTCTATTCTTTTGCCTGACTCCTTGAAATTCGCGGGCTGGTAGAAAGCTATTATATCGTACTTGTGCTTCGGCGCATACTTCACAGGGATCCTGTACCATTTTTCTTTTAATAAGATATCTTGATCTCTCTGAGCCTTTAACACCGCTATCAGTATCTTATTCATATTTCTTTATAACATATTTTTGTTATTTCTCAATAATCTTCAATGTCTCAAACTTGACAATTTATCATATATCTGTCAATATAAAGCATCAAAACAAGGTGGAGGTCTTATGAGCGCAAAAAAAGTTCTGATTTTGACTGGTGCTATCTTATGCTTCTTAGTTCTGTTTTTTTCAATTGTACAATCTGTTACAAGTTCGGATAAAGACGAACCAAAACCCCCCTCGAAAGAAGAGATATTGAAAGACATGAAGTTGGCTCAGGATAAGATCGCTGACTTCAAGGTTCCTAAAGCTGTGACGCTTGAAAAGAAAGGTATCGATCTGAAAAGACTCGAGGAAGTTAAAGCCGGAGCAGAAAAGGCAAAGGAAAGATCGCTTGAATCAAAGGCGAAATTCGCAGAATATGTAGAAAGCAGTCAAAAATGGAAAGATGATTTTGATGCCAGGAAATATAATAAGACGCTTTATGATGGAACAGAACAGGAGATAGTACCTGAAACGGTGACATTTCCTGAAAAGAAAGGAAAGAAGTCATATCCTGCTTTTGACCTTCAGAAGATCAAGGATCTGAAAAAGACGGCAGCGAACTCTCCGACAGGTAAAACTGATAAGAGATCATCATTGTTTGATATCAATTCAAAACTGGAGCAGGGTATAATATCACCGACTCCAATAAAACCGGGTCCTGATCCCAAGCCGATGGCATTCACGAATGTGAATACCTGGTCATTTGAAACAGGGATGGAAGGTTGGACCACAACTGATCTCTCTGTTACCGCGCCTGTGGATTACTGGCAGATAGATAATACCAATGTATACGCCGGCTCTTACTCATGGCATATGGGCCTACCCTTAGGTGGTTATGACGATCTCTGGAATCAATTTATGACTTATGATGTTGACCTCTCTGCTTCGGGGGAGACGGTCTCAATGACCTTTATGCACGAATATAATGTAGAACACAGTTTGGATTGGTGCGCAATTGATGTATTTGCCAAGGACACCGTGACTGGAACTGACAGATGGTATTTATTCCACAGTGATTACACCGGCGATTCAGACGGATGGATTCCGGGGTGGGTTGATCTGTCTGATTTTGATGGACAGAATATTAAGATCAGATTCAGATTTAATTCAGATTGGTTTGATACAAATCCAGGCGGCGGCTGGTGGGTGGATGACCTTACTATTTCTGATAGCGTAACCACCTTCTTTTCTGATGATGCGGAATCAGGAAATATCGGCTGGCAGATAAATGGACAGATCGGTGATTACTGGGCGAGAGGCAATCTTTTCCCGGCAGATGGCGCATTTCATTTGATGTGCGTAGATGCCAGTTATATGTATTATGCGCCGGGAATGGATAATGCCGTAACATCACCTGATATCGACCTGAGCGCCAATCCACCGCTTACCGCTCAAGCGCGGCTCTCAATGCAAATGGCATATTTTGTAGATTATAATTTGCCTGTTCCAGGTTCGGGACAAGATTGGTTTGTAATAGAATTATCAACAGACGGTGGAACAAATTATGTAGAATTAGACAGATATCAAGATCCTTGGATGGGGTATATACCTTATAAAGCCGATATTGGTGGATATGTTGGTTCTACCAATACGAAAATAAGATTGAGATTGGAATCCGAAAATGATGCATTTACAAATGGTGTTGTTCTTGCCGACAGCATCGCCGTCTCGATCGATCCGGCACCTGTGCAGATCGAATGGCTCGCGGTATCAAGGGTCGTAGGGACAGATACCGGGCTTTATGTTCTTTGGCCTACAAATCCGGAAGTCGATATAGATCATTATAATATTTATAGAAGCACGGCCTCAGGCCTGCTCGGTACAAAGATCTTTATCCATTCACTTCCCGCCGTTATCGGATCGGATTTTCACAATTATACGGATACGGGCTTACTTTCAGGCAGCACTTATTATTATCAGGTAACCGCTGTTGATGCAGATCCTCTTGAAGGCGAACCCTCAAATGAGGCCTTCAAATACCTTGACCCCGCTCCTCCAGTATGCCTTGCCGGCGCGATCCTTGCCGATTATACGATGGGGCCGGGCTTTGTTGATGTATGCGGTGATATTTTTATCAGCGCTGGGGCAACATTAACGATTCAACCGGGAACTACAGTCAGATTTCAAGGGAAGTATGATGAGAATCAAATCGGAAGATTCTCTGACAGATGTGAATTTCTGATCGCGGGTAAATTGATAGCAAACGGTACAAATATCAGCCGCATATTATTTACTTCAGATACCGCAGCGTTCGATGATTGGGGATGGGTCTACTTTATCGAAGGTGCTGATCCTGCCTCTACTATTTCTTATGCTGATTTTGAATACGGCAATATAGGCCTTGCGGGTGAGAATGACGGCTTCATGATCTCCAACTGTACCTTTGCTGAGTTTATAGGTGCGGCTTTAGAGATCACCAACGGCTGCAATGCGATCATTCAGAATTGTCAGATCCAGAATGTAAATATCGGGGGTATGGCAAACGCCGCGGCAGTGTTTTATTATAATACATCATGTACGATAACAAATACCGTAATCGACGCACCCAACTCTGACGGCTTATTTTCCGTAGAAGGGACATTGCTTCTTGATGTAGTTACCGTACAGAATGTTGAGAGAGGTTTAACGGGCTGGGATAATGACTTAGTTACAATTCAAGACTCATTTATTAATACTTCAACTTCAGCTGCGATCGACTTGACTGGCGGAACCCTGACCGTGGATAATTTAAGCTCTTCCAATGCTAATTTCGCATGGAATGATAATTATATAATCCGCAGTTCCGATGTGGTTACAACGATCAGCAATTCATATATTGATGCCACCAATTGCATGTACGGACTTTAC
>JAIVYW010000057.1:0-7709 GCA_048635215.1 Candidatus Atribacteria bacterium | reverse complement strand
TCCATAAGGCATATCTGCGAATAGAGCTTTTTTAATTTACCTTCAACGATCTTTTCCACAACATCAGCGGGTTTTCCCTCGATCTGACTAATGAAGATATCTTTCTCATTATTGATAAATTCTTCGTCCAGGTCTTCGCGGGAAACAAATTTGGGCTCGATAGCGGCGATGTGAAGCGCTATTTCGTCGGCAAATTTCTGAAACTCTTCGGTTCTGGAAACAAAGTCGGTTTCGCAAAGGACTTCGACGAGAACTCCCATTCTCTTATTGAAATGTATATACGACGCTACCACGCCTTCTTTTGTGTCCCTGTCAGACTTCTTCTCGGCCTTGGCAATGCCCTTTTTCCTGAGGATATTTACAGCTTCATCCATATCATGTTCTGCGGCTTCAAGCGCCTTTTTACAATCCATGATGCCCGCGGAGGTCAATTTCCTGAGTTTTCTGATCTTATCCTGTAATTCACTCATCCCTTACTCCTCATTCCCTTTGTTCTTATCTTCGGAAGATTCTTCCGGCTTATCCTCTACTGGAGTTTCTGTCTTTTCTTCTGTCTTTTCTTCTGTCTTTTCTTCTGTCTTTTCTTCTACTGTCTCTTCGGGAGCGGATTCTGTAATTTCTTCAGCCTTATCTTCAACCTTTTCAACGGTTTTTTCTACGGGTTTAGACTCTTCTTTCTTTTTGTCTTCTGTTTCGTCTTCATAAACGATCTCTATCTGATCGGCTGTTTCGGTGACCGTTTTGCCCGGAGTCTTGCTTACGCTTTTTTTCATGGCTTCTTCAGGGATCACGGTTTCTTCTTCTATCTCTACTACTGAATCGGCGACATTGTCATCCGCAGATTTCTTCTTATAGGATTCGAGGCCTTCAAGATATGCTTCACCAACTGCGGAAACTATGAATTCGATCGACTTGATAGAGTCATCATTCCCGGGGATCATATGCGCTACCAGTGTCGGGTCAACATTCGTATCCACTATTGCCATAATGGGTAATTCTATTTTTCTCGACTCTTTCACCGCCAGGGTTTCCTTGGAGATATCGATCACAAATACCATATCGGGAAGATCCTTCATACCCTTCAAACCTAAAAGGTTCTTCTGAAGTTTCTCCAGCTCACGGCTCATGATAACCTTTTCTTTTTTTGTATAGACCCTGTCATCGCCTGATTGTGAATCTCCGAGGATCTTATCCAGTTTTTCCATATGGTGAAGGCGTTTCGAGATAGTCTGAAAATTGGTCAGTACACCCGCGAGCCACCTTCTGTCTATGTAATTACATCCCGTTTTCAATGCCCATTCCTTCACGATAGGAGCTGCCTGTTTTTTGGTTCCTACCCAGAGAATCTTTTTGCCTTCACGTCCATATTTATGTGCAACTTTCATTGCAATTTCCAAATATTCTTTGGTCTTCTCAAGATCGATAAAATAAATACCGAACTGTTTCTTGAAGATATACGGCTTCGCCTTCGGGTTCCACTTAAAGGTTCTGTGGCCGAAATAGATCTTGGCCTGTTTTAAATCTTCTATTTTGATCTTTCTCATAATTACGGGTCCTTTCCTATCTCTTGGAGAACTGGAACCTGGCTCTGGCGCCGCGCTGTCCGGGTTTCTTTCTCTCTACCATTCTGGGGTCCCTTGTGAGAAGGTCATACTTTTTCAGTATCTCTTTGAATTTCTCATTATAAGAAACCAAAGCCCTGGCAATTCCAAGACGAATGGCATCAGCCTGACCTGTAATACCGCCGCCTTTAACATTAATATAGAAATCAAAGCGCCTCTCAGAATTGGTGACCTTCAATGGCCCTAAGATGATCTGTTGATGGTCCATTCTGGGAAACCTTATATCATACTTCTTCTTATTCACAAGGATCTCGCCTTTGCCCTGTGCCATAAAAACACGGGCTACCGAGGTCTTCCTTCTACCGGTTGCATAGCCGACCCATTTTGCCATTTAATCCTCCGATTATAACTCTATTTTTTCAGGTTGCTGGGCAGTGTGAGAATATTCCGCACCGGCAAAAACCTTTACTCTTTTCATCATTCTTTTCCTAAGTTTGTTCTTAGGAAGCATTCCTTTTACCGCGAGATGTATGATCCTTTCAGGAGCACGCGCCAGAAGGTGCTTGAACGGTTCTTCCTTCAAATGGCCATAATAACCTGAATTGGTCCTGTAGATCTTGTCATTCATCTTGTTTCCGGTGACCTTGATCTTCTCAGCGTTGATGACGATCACAAAATCGCCGCCGTCAACATGCGGGGTGTAGGTAACTTTATCTCTTCCAGATACTCTTTTTGCTATTGCAACGGCCAATCTTCCAAGGATCTGGTCCTGGGCGTCTATTACCCACCATTTCCTTGTGACTTCAGCCGGTTTCTGCATGAAAGTGCTCATTTTTCCTCCCTGGCAAATTCCAAAAAATATAGTTTCACGGGGCTATATCTTATCAATTGCAGTCCTGAATGCCTTCAGGGCTGTATTGCATTCTTCTTTCGAAACATTCAACGGGGGTCTCAGCCTGATGGAATTGTAGCCGCATGGCAGCACAAGAACGCCCTGCTGCTTGATCGAATCAATAGCGGCGGCGCGTTTTTCTCCATTCTCGAGATCAAAGGCTATCATCATTCCTTTTCCCCTTACATTGCTTATCTTACCATTACTGTCATCTTTGATCTTTTCAAGTTCTTCAACCAGATAGCTGCCCATAACGGCCGCATTCTGTACAAGGCCTTCTTTCTCAATGATCTCTACATATTTCTGGGCTCTTATCATGTCAATAAGATTTCCGCCCCAGGTAGAATTGAGCCGGGAAGATTCCTGGAAGACATTCTTTTCCACTTCAAGCACTCGGTCAGAGGCCATAATACCGCAGACCTGTGATTTTTTACCGAATGCGATGATGTCGGCTTTGACATCGTAATGCTGATGAGCCCACCATTTCCCGGTAAGTCCCATTCCTGATTGGATCTCGTCAAAGATCAAAAGGATGTCGTTCTTTCTCGTTATATTCCAAAGTTCCTGTATAAATTCCTTTCTGAAATGATTGTCACCGCCCTCGCCCTGTATCGGTTCAATAAGTATAGCCGCGATATCCAGCCCATTACGATCAATGTGCTCTGTGATCTGTCTGATACTTTCCTTTTCCGCCTCTTGTACCTTCGCAAGGTTTTCGCCCTCTAAGGGGAATATGGCCTTGGGATTCAGGACCCTGGGCCAATCGAAACGATCGAAGTACATATATTTTCTGGGGTCGGCTGTATTGGTAACTGTGAGCGTATAGCCCGTTCTGCCGTGAAAAGCTTCCTCGAAATGCAGTATTTTTGTTCCCCTTTCTCCTGCGCCTGCAGCCATATTTTTTCTGACCTTCCAGTCCATCGCTGTCTTGAGTGCATTCTCAACCGCGAGGCCGCCGCCGGAAACAAAGAAAAGGTGGGGAAGATAATCCACACCGGCTATACGGGCAAATGCCTCGACAAACTCAGCCATCTCCACAGTGTACAGATCGGAGTTGGAAGGTTTATTAACGGCCGCCCAGCCTAATTTCTCAATAAATTCGGGGGTAGTCAATTCGGGGTGGTTAAACCCTATGGGAAGTGAGGCAAAGAACGTGAAGAAGTCCAAATACTCCTTACCTGTCCTGCTGTCGTGCAGAAAACTTCCATGAGATCTCTTTAGATCAAGGACAAATTCCATACCATCAGCAAGCATAAATTTAGAAAGTGTTTCATGAACATTTTTTGGTGTTATATCGCTCATAGGAACTCCTTTACGGCTTAGGCTTTTTGTACCTTTCCCGCTTTAATACACTTTGTGCAGACCATTTTTCTTTTTACTACGCCGTTTTCCAGAACCCTTATTCTCTTAAGGTTCGGAAGAAAGCGCATTTTGGTCTTGTTTTGTGCGTGGGACACCTTATTTCCAGTCATTGGTCCCTTTCCGCATATTTCACATACTCTGGACATTTTTCTCTCCTTTTATGCACTAATTACGCAAATAAAGGACATTATATCATTATGAATGGGTAAATTCAAGGTCATTTCGAAATTTTATTTTTAAGACGATACACAAGAAATTCCAAAGGGGAGATCATATCAATATTTTCGACATAGCATCCCACCGGAACATTAATAACTATGGGAGAAAACACATAAAATCCACGCATTCCGTCCTGTGCAAGTTCGTTTACTTTTAACTGGGCAATTTCGGTCGGAGTCGCAAGAATAGCGATCTCAATGCCTTCCTTCTTCACAAAGGACGGTACCTCTGAATTGCCGCGAACCTCGATCCCGTTGATCACACGGCCCATTTTCCGCTTGTCTTTATCGAATGCGCCTGCGATCTCGAACCCTCTGGCGGGCCAGTCCTGATAACTGAGCAGGGCTTCTCCGATATTTCCTACGCCGACAACGATAACACGCTGCAATTTGTTTATACCGATGATCTTCTCGATGACCACCAAGAGCTTATCTATCTCATAGCCATAACCCGGCTTACCATATTCCCCTACATATGAGAGGTCCTTACGGATATTGGCGGGTTTTATATTCGTTATACGGCCCAATACAGCCGACGATACATGGAATACCCCTGAGCGGGAAATTTTCATAAGACAACGGCGGTATAATATTAAGCGCTCTACAGTAATGTTTGGAACTTCACTCGGTTTTCTTTTCATTTGTGAACATTTTAACAAACTTGATAAGCAATGTCAAATCGACTGGCGAGTTTAGCCACCTATAGGATTTGCGATAAATATTGACTTTAAGCGCATTATTTTATAAAATAACACATGAAAATATTCAATTTAGGGAAAATACTCAAAAAGAGCAGTGACACTCCCACTAAGAAGTTAAAGGACCAACAGCTGATACTGAACGAAAACGGATCTTTGATAACTATTGCATGTGCGGATCCCATGGATAGCTGGGCATTGGCCAAGTCCATGTGTGAAGAACTTTATTTGCAGGAAGACGATGTTTACATAATAGATAATCACGGAGCACTTGCGTCCATTGGCCTGATCTTTGATCCATCCAACTCTGATGAGATCGCGCTTTCAATACCATATGACGATGGAGAATTTCCGGAATTGAAAGCTCTGGAATATGCCGCGAAATTAATGGAAAGTCTTGACCAGCATTCCAGCATGGATCAATTCAATCATTTTAGAAATAAGCTCACATTCTTCCTTTTATTCGAGGGGTTCAAAGGGCATCGCGCTATTTTTAATACCCCCTTTACCCTGGATTTCTTGAAGAGCAAAGATCTCGCAATGGAGTATTTTGAATTTCTTTCGTATTTTCTGAACGAGACCTCTAACACCGCGATAACAAAGAAAGACCTTAATTTGATCAAGTATCTCGTTGGCATTATCCTGAAGAGGGATATTGAATTAAAAAGTCTGAATGACCTCTTCGAGCTTCTTGATTCATTCAAATCGCTTTCAGAAAAATTAAATGTATCAGATGGAGAGATCGAGAGATTTGTGGAAAAGGTCAAATCAAGATTCACGAAATACCGGGAATTCTTCTTTTCCGGCATAAATTTTTCCGATGAATTGCTTGCCAGCCTTGCCGTGTCACATAATATATCTTCCTTTTATATCTCTTCACAATTCGACAAACATTACAAAGAACTTGAGAGCTTCATTCTTCTGAAAAAGCTTCTCAATCTTTCAATATCGAATTACAATAAGGAAATGGCTATTATACTTGATCTTGTAGAAATGCCGGAGCTCCTTGATAAGTTCATCGAGAATTTCGAGCTCTTGAAGAATTATAAGAACATCAATTGGATAGTAACCGTAGATAAGGATCAGAACAAGATCCTGGAAAAACTCATCACCATGTCCACAGCATTCTTCCACAAGGGATTGAATGGTGTCGGTGATCTACCATTTATCAAGGGAGAAGATGTTTACGGGGAAAGGACATCCGAGGATATCATCTTTGCGAAGAGGCCTGAATTTTCTATATCCAAAAAGATCACCTCCGCAGATATTCCGAAGATGAGCATCGCCGAAGAATTCTATACGATACTCGGCCTGAGTGAAATGGCATCAACAGGAAAGATCTTCAAGTTGATAGTCCAGTCCGGGCCTCTCAAGGGAAAGGAGATCCTCGTAACAGGAGACGAACTGGTATTCGGTAGGAATGAGTTCTGCCCGTCCAATAAACTTGTTTCACGAAAACATATGAAATTTGTCTTTGACGGAGATAATTATTTCATCTTGGATACTTCTGTGAACGGAACATTCTTGAACGGACAAAAGATAAAGAAATCAGTGCTTTCCAACGGAGACAGGATAATCCTCGGCAATAACGAAGTCGAAATAATGTTCAATAAACAGTAAAATCGTACCAGATCTCTAAAATTGACAGTTGACAATTATAAGATAGAACACAGAAAAATCATATCTCATACGATTTATCTCCACCTAAAAACCTATCACCCTATCATCCCATAACCCTGCTATTTATCTCTAAACATGGAACCTTGAACCTTTGAACTTTTGAACAATCTTATTCTCCTCGCGCCTTGAATACTGTACAAAATAGTTTCAGTCATTGTTATCGTATTTACACGATTATCCAGGGACGGAGGTGGTGAATTTTTCAACCCACTTATTTATCTAAATTGAATGTATTTAGTTTAAATATTCAACCTTCCGTCCCGTAGGCTGATAGCTCCGGCGTTCTATTATTTTAACGGTTGATTTTAATGAAAGCAACGAAATATTGTTTTTCCGGTTACGGGTGCGTTTCTTCTATCCTTCCCCAATTGTTCATTGTCCTTACCCACTTTACACTTCAGACTTCACACTTCACACTTCACACTTTCTTGTGCACTTGTACTCTGCGAAGCGTGTCACTTCGATGCTTCGAAGCATACCCACCAGATATCACTCTTTGATTCTATGAACCATTTACCTTTCTGTTTTTGCAGGCAATAGAACATACCCTTTGTAAATTTACCGGTGGTAAGTGTCAAGGTGACCACTGCCCGGCTCCTATTCAGAGAATAAGCCGGAGCGGAGATCTGGAAAAATCCGTCCGAAACCGGAAAGATCCCCTCAAACTCCCGCCACGCTTCAGAGCGGTTGACGGAGAACAGATCGTAAATAAGCTCGGAAGGAACCATATCAATATCCTTCAGGGCATCAACTGAAAGGAGTTTCTGCTTTCGATTATTGAGAAAATAATTAATCTGATATAACAATGGAAGTGACCGGATCGTTGTTTCATTTGCGTATAGCGAGGATGTGGTCCCCATCATAATAAACCCCGAAAGATCTCGGCTGACCGTCCTTATCACGAAGTATGAATCCGTTTTATACAATTTTCCGGCGGGCCTTTCCCAATCAATGTACTTCCGCTCCACATTTAAAAAGAGAAAGAACATCAGCAACGCAGCGGGGATCAAGGTGATGATGACCAGAAGATATTTTTTAGTGTTCTGTTTCATAATTACGATGACCGTCGTTCGCGCAGCGAACGATGTCTGAAGTGTGAAGTCTGAAGTGTAAAGTGAAGAGAATAAAACAATATCCACATCCGTAACCGGAAAATCAATATTTCGTATTTATCATTAATTTGCCAGTAACAAATATAGAACGCCGGAGCTATCAGCCTACGGGACGGAAGGTTGAATATTTTAACTTAATACATCCAATTTAGATAAATAAGTGGGTTGAAAAATTCACCACCTCC